>JAJONL010000166.1 GCA_021323395.1 Nitrospira sp. | reverse complement strand
GGGAAATCAGTCGTGGTGGTGGAGGGCAGCGGTGAAAATATCAAGGTAACGAGGCCCGAAGATCTCGTGATCGGCGAGGCGATTCTCAATTCACGAACCGGGGCGAGGAGCGCAGGATGACTGTACGTGTGGGGTGTGGATGGGATATTCATCCGCTGGTGGAGGGACGCAAGTTGATCTTAGGAGGGCTGGAAATTCCACACACCAGGGGGTTGCAAGGCCATTCGGATTCCGATGCCCTGGTCCATGCGATCTGTGATGCGTTGCTCGGAGCGATGGGAGAAGGAGACCTTGGGCGCCACTATCCGAGTTCCGATCAGCGCTTTAAGAATATTTCAAGCATGAAGCTGCTGGAAGACGTGGTCGGGAAGCTGCGCGCGAGGGGATATCATCTCTCCAACGTGGATAGCACGATCATTGCCCAGGCTCCACGTTTGAGTCCGTACCTGGCGGCGATGCAGAAAACCATCGCCGAGGTCCTGCAGGTCGATCCCGGCTTGGTGAACGTCAAGGTGAAGAGCGGCGAGGGCCTGGATGCGGTGGGACGTGAAGAGGCGGTCGCGGCTCAGGCGGTCTGCCTGATCGAGCGGGACTAAGCAGGATGTTGAAAAAGTCCGCCAGCTTGTTTCTCGCAAGACACTGCCGCCTCACCGTCTCGGCGGCGTTCACAAGCGTGACGCGCTTTATTCAGCGCGTCGTGAACCTCGGAAGCTCAACATACGGCCACGGGAACAGAGCCTGTCTCGGCAGGCTCGGGGTGGGGGGTAAGAATGTTACGCCTCGCCTCCTCCCATCGCTGCGGCCGCGCTGGACGGCCTTTTTGAACATCCTGTGACTTTTTTCTAGTTTCGTCTGAAAGTTCCCGCAGGTTGATGTTCGAGAAAAAAGCAATATTTCAAAAGCCTGCTAGACCATATATCCTGGTGGCCATCGAGCGGGTGGCATGCATGTTTAAAACTATTTCTCAGGACCTTCAGGCGATTTTTGACCGTGATCCGGCCGCAACGAGTCGGCTGGAAGTGATCGCCACCTATGCGGGATTCCACGCATTGCTCGCTTACCGGTTGGCCCATTGGCTGAGAGCGCGCCGGGTTCCGTTTTTCCCACGAGCGATCTCCCAGCTGGCTCGCTGGCTGACAGGTATCGAGATTCATCCCTCCGCAAAAATCGGCGCGCGATTTTTCATCGACCACGGCATGGGAGTGGTCATCGGAGAAACGGCCGAGATCGGCGACCATGTTACCTTGTTTCAAGGGGTCACACTCGGAGGCACAGGCAAGGAGCGCGGCAAACGTCATCCGACGCTCGGGAATCATGTCGTGGTGGGAGCAGGGGCAAAAATTCTCGGCGGGATTACGATCGGGGACAATGTCAAAATCGGAGCCAATTCTGTGGTCCTAAAATCAGTCCCTCCGAACTCGACGGTCATCTCCGAACTCGACGGTCATCGGAGTTCCTGCCAGGGTGATCAAGACGCATGGAGAACGGCTCCCCGATGCCACCATGGACCATGCCAATATGCCGGATCCTATCGCCGACCGATTCTCCGCGCTTGAACTGGAGCTGATCGAGTTGCGCAAGAAGCTTGAGAACCGAGACTCCGACAGCCCGCGCTGAACGCCATCCTTCGTTCAACTCGTGTTCCCTCTCCTCGCGCCAGGCACCTGGTCTCGATTCGAAATCTGAACATCGATCGGTCTCCGCGAGGAGCGCCGAACCCCGACGCGGGCATCAGCGCGCGCCGGGGCCACAGTGACTAGCTGGAGAGACAGGTCTTCATAAACGCTTTGCGCTCGTCACCGGCCAGGCTTTTCGCCTTTGCCTCCTTGTTACAGGCCTTCATTTTATTCTGTTGTGTCCCGCCGCCTTCCGCCTTCGCGGATTTGGCCGAGAGACAGGTCTTCATAAAGGCCTTTCGATCATCGCCTTTGCCTTCCCCGGTGAGTCCTTTGGCGTCGGCTTCCGCATTGCAGGTCTTCATCTTGTTCTGCTGGGCTCCCGCGTCACCCCATTGCGGGGTGATGAGAACGGTCGCGAATATCATGGCGGACAGCAGGGTAGAGACGTGTTTCATCAAGGGCTCCTTTCTAGAGGAAGGGTCATGTGCCCGGCACTATATCAAACGGCATCGATTCTGTCTCACCTGGTTATCCCCCTGCGCCATGGAAGGTGGCGAGGATTCCAGGACGGGCCATGACGATGGTCCCTCTTAGGGATCGAGCAGTGCGGGTTTGCGACCTTCTGCCTCGTGGATCCTCTCCCGCCGGCTCGTGGCGCCCTCATAATCCACCCTGACGAGATAGAGGCCGTGAGCAGGGGCGGTTTTCCCCGCCGCCGCCCGTGACCGCGCGGCGAGCACCGTCTCCATGTCAGCCGGCATTCGTTTTCCCCGCCCGACCTCCACAAGGGTTCCCACCATTGAGCGCACCATTTGTTTGAGGAAGCGATCGGCATAGAAGGAGAGCACGACGAGATCTCCCTCCCGACGGAGATTCAACTGGTCCAACCGGCACTGTGGATTCTCATTGTCGGTCGGTGCGGTTTCAAACGAGGAAAAATCGTGCGCGCCGATCAAGCAAGCGGCGGCGTCCGTCATGGCCATGAAATCGAGGGGTTTATACAGCATCCAGGCCCGTTTCCGAAGGAGCGGCGCTCGCTCGGGTCGATTCAGCAGGTGATACTCGTAGAGCTTGCCGGTGGCCGAGTAACGGGCATGGAAATCATCCGGTGCCTCTTCGACCGAGAGAACACTGATATCAGCGGGGAGATGGGCGTTGAGGGCGCGAAGCCATTCCCGCCGAGACAAACCACGCTCCGTTCTAAAGCTGGCGACTTGACCGCGGGCGTGCACGCCGGCGTCCGTGCGGCCCGCTCCGACGACAGTCAGTCGTGCCTGTGCAATCGCCGCCAAAGCGTCTTCCACCGTCGCCTGGATGGTCGGCGCATTCAATTGGCGCTGCCATCCGGCATAGTGCGTCCCGTCGTATTCGATGACGACTTTGAAGGTAGTCATAACCGGACGCGTGCACAGTAGCTCAAGTTTGAGGGACCTGTCACCTGGGAGGAGTCGCGTGGAGATAAGTTTTGACGCCTTCGAAAATCGATTCGGCGATGTGCGCAAGGAACGGCTGGGTCCGCATCTGCTCTTCCTCGGTGGGATTCGACATAAACGCGATCTCGGCAAGAATGCTCGGCATGGTCGTAAATCGGAGGACGTAAAAGGGCGCCGTCTTCACGCCATGGTCGATGGTGCTATAGCGCCCGTTAAGGTTGGTCACCATGGCCTGCTTGGCGGTCCAGGCCAGTTCAATCGACTGTTCGATCTTCTTGGAAGTCAGGAGATCGGCGACGAGGTATTCCCAGCCCACTCCGGTATTGTTGAGCGGTGTTCCGTTTTCACGTGCCGCGACCTCCAGCGCGCGTTGGTCCTTGGCCTCGCCGAAGTGGTAGATTTCGAGACCTCGGATGCCCTTATGGGGATGGGCGTTCACGTGAATGGACACGAACAGGTCGGCCTCTTTTCCGTTGGCAAATTTCGCGCGGTCTTCCAATTCGATGAACGTATCGTTTTCACGGGTCATGAGCACGCGAGTATTCGGCAAGGTGCCGAGCAGGTGTTTCAGCAGCAGCCCGACTTTCAACGTGACGTCCTTTTCCGTCGTGCCGTGACGCCCGATGGTGCCGGGATCTTTTCCGCCGTGTCCCGGATCAATGACGATGGTCCGCATAGGGCTGGCCGGTTTGGGCGCGAGGGGACGAGGCGGTTCGGTGACCGTCGGGCTGGGGATCGCCGGCGCAGTCGGAAGCGCTACGATGGCAGCGGGCGGCGAGGTTGTCGAGGTTTCTCCGATGTGCCGGATCTGATCCTTGGAGCGCTGATAGAGGTCGATGACCAGGCGATCAGGATTGACCAGCGTAAACGCCTTGTATTTTGCCCCCAGCGCTCTCGACACCGTGATGGTGATCATGCGCGGACGGCTTTGCGCGATCTGAAACGAGGGCGGAATCGTGCCGCCGGATACTCGCAGGCGGGACGATTTTCCGAGGATGGAGTTATGCACTTCAATGACGTCTCGATCGGGGTTGCGAAGATGCGTTTCCGAAAACGAGACTTTGCGGTTCAGATCGAGGACGAGTCTGATCCCTTCGGCGGTCGTCCAGGATCGAAGGTCGCGGACCATGATCGGGTATCGAGTCGTGCCTGGGGCCTCTTGTTTTTTTACCGCCAATAGGCGCGGAGTGGTGTCATCGGCGGAAAATTGCGGTGGTTGCGGCCAGGCGGGCGCCGTTGGGAGTTCGGCTCTTGACCACCCGACAGAGCCGAGGAATATCCACAGGAGGGCAAAGGCGAAGAGTCTGTGAGTCAGACGAGAGACAGGGGTCACGAGCCGGTATTCCTCTCGAGAGCTACCATCCTAAGGCCTTTTCTCAAATGTTTGTGATATTGTCAACCGAAGGCCTTACACGATGTGATTGTAGATGGCGATGCATGTTCTTGTCGACGGATATAACCTTTTAGGCAGCGCCGGGATGGCAGCCCCCTCCAGCCCCGGCCGCCTGGAAGCGGCGCGAGAGGCGCTGTTGCAGCGTCTGGCCTGGTACCGTCGAAAGAAGGGACATGCAGTCACCCTCGTCTTCGATGGGTGGCAAGGCGGCTTGGGATCGGAGCACCATGAATTCAAGTCGGGCATCGAGGTCGTCTATTCGAAGCGAGGCGAACGGGCCGACCAGGTGATTCAACGGTTGGCTCGTGTCTACGGGAAGGATTGCGCCGTGGTGTCCTCGGACCATGAAGTGATCAACGCGGCAAGAGCGGCCGGGGCGTTGGTCATGGGAGCGCCGGAGTTTCGTGTCAAGTTGCAAGAGCGGTCTCCCGGTCCGCCGGCCCTGGCGTTCAAGGAACTCGATGGGGGCGACGCCGAGCTCGTGAAACGTTCGAAAGATAAGGGCGGGAATCCGCGCAAGTTGCCCAAGTCGCAACGCAAACGAAAGCAGCAGCTTAGTGGATTTTAAAGAGTCGGCGCGCATTCTCGCTGGTGATGCGGCCTACATCCTCCGCGGTCAAGAGCGAATCATCTGATTTGATCGCGGCCAGCAGTTCGGCCACATGTTTCACGTAGGCCGGTTCATTCCTCTTCCCGCGATGGGGGATGGGGGTGAGGTAGGGACAATCCGTTTCGATCAACAGGCGTTCGTCGGGAACGGTCTTGGCAATCTCCCGCAACATGACGGCGTTCTGAAAGGTCAGGATGCCGGAAAATGAGAGATAAAATCCCAGATCGAGCGCATCCTTCGCCAGCCAGGCATCTCCTGAAAAGCAGTGAAAGACGCCGCCGATTTCCGAGGCTCGCTCCTCCTTGAGGATACGGACGGTGTCGTCCTGCGCTTCTCTGGTGTGGATGATCACCGGAAGTTTCAATTCACGCGCCAGCTGAATCTGTTCGCGAAAGCGGTCACGTTGCTCCTCGGGAGGGGAGTGATTGTAGTGGTAATCCAGGCCGATCTCGCCATACGCGACGACCTTCCTGTGTTGCGCCAGCTGCCGGAGTTCGTCGTACCAGCCGTCTGCAATGTGTTTGACTTCGTGGGGGTGCACGCCGATCGACGCATAGACGAAGGGATAGTGATCGGCGAGGGCGACAGCCGACCGGCTGCTGGCGAGGTCGCACCCGATGGTGATCATCGTTTCCACGCCGGCTTCGCACGCCCGCCCGATCATGGCCTCGCGATCGGACTCGTAGCGGGCATCGTCGAGATGGGTATGGGTATCGATGAGCATGGGGCGCATCCTACCATGGTTGCCTGCTCGCAGGATGCTGAAAAAGTCCGCCAGCGGCGCTCTCAACACCCGTGAAGCGTGAATCGTGAGGCGTATCTCGCGAACCTGCCAAAGCCGGTTCTGCAACGAGAGACGAACGATGCTTCACGAACGACGGACGAAAGGGAGACCATCGGGAGCTTCAATCCACGATAACGTCCCAGTATGTCATCGCGTTCATTCATCTCATGCGGCTGGAATGGTCACCTCAACCGAGTGTGCTTGATGGTCATCGACTAAGTGGATCGCCTGGTCACCCCGTTGAATGCCATCGACCGTCACCGTCATTGCGCTCTTCTCGGCGCCTGACTGCAGC
>JAJONL010000045.1 GCA_021323395.1 Nitrospira sp. | reverse complement strand
GGTCAAGGCACTCGTCAAGGTCGTCTTGCCATGGTCCACGTGCCCGATCGTCCCGATGTTCACGTGGGGCTTTCGTCGCTCAAATTTCGCCTTCGCCATGATTCACTCCTTTTTTCTCAAAACACTCAAGGTTTCATCCGGTGGCCAAGTACCATTCGGGGCTCTTCGTCGGCCAAGCATGATATGGAGCCCACGACGCGAATCGAACGCGTGACCTCGTCCTTACCAAGGACGTGCTCTGCCAACTGAGCTACGTGGGCTGTCAACTCTCACATCTGTTTACGCTCGCGCGTCCTTCGGATCACCCATGACGGAATGCTCTTTGGAGCGGGCGATGGGATTTGAACCCACGACAGCCAGCTTGGAAGGCTGGAACTCTACCACTGAGCTACGCCCGCCCACGGAGAACCTGTCACCTTCATGACCTGCCGGCTATCGTGCCCGATACAGGTCCCTTTCTCGCGACCATCACGATCCAATGCTCTGCACAGCTCGGATATCTTCCGCATCAAATATTGGTGGGCAGGCAAGGATTCGAACCTTGGAAGCCATAAGGCAGCAGATTTACAGTCTGCCCCCTTTGTCCACTTGGGTACCTGCCCGTCTTTGTATAGACAAACGCACAGCAAGACCGTTTTCCAGGCAAGTCTCTAACCGAAACGATTTCATCCCTTGATGCCGGAGAATGAAAGTAAGCCTCACCATGCACAGCATCCCAGCAAAACGACAGGGCTGGAGCGCTGATGAAATGAGGATTGATCTGGCTTCGAAAGCAGCCGATTTTATTTGCGGCACGTTCTATTGTCAAGGGGGGTATGCTCTATGCAGGAAGAATTCTATTCGGAGACAGGCGCAGGACAAGTTTTTTGGTACCCTGAAGGTGAGCGAGTGTGATTCACTACACGAACAGCCTCGCGAATCAATTCGGTGGAACTTCCCAGTACGTCTTGCATCAAAACCTTCAACTCTGGAGCGGAGAGCCGAAACTCAGGGGCCAAAAATCGCTTCCGCGCCATGAGCTTTTCGCTCGCGTCTTCCGGCTCATAATACCCTTTCAAAGTCGCATCCTGCTCCGCCTGTTCCAGCCGCTTGATCCACCCAGGGATATTGAGAAACTTGCTTGATGACCGGAGGTCACGCCCCTTCTTCTTACCCAGCTCCATCTGCGTCCATACTGCCCATCCCACAAATACGGCCCAGGTCTCATTCAGCGCTTCCCACGATTCGGTCTCACTCAGAAACCGTTCTTCTTTCAGTTCTTTTTTCTGAAGCACCGGCGTAATGAGCACCTGTTGGTACCGACAGCGTTGCTGCTCGCGTGCAAATGCCATCACTGATGCATGCGCTTTCGTCGGCAAGCCCTCCTCCTCGAGAAAATCCATATAGGCGTGAAAGAGTTCGTGATACAGCGTCTCCAATTCTTTGTGGGTCAACCGCACCAACGGCCGTAAGGTTCCTCCCGCCGCATTCAGCGAGAGCGACCGGTTCAGGACCATGCGATGGTCCTTCGGATGATACTCCGCCGCAAATGTATGCAAATCTTCAAATTCGAACGTCACGAACTGCGGCGGGATTTCCTCAAGGAACCGGGTGGGGAGGGTGAGGGATTTCGCCTCCGATACCAACGCCAACCAAAGCCTGGAGTCATGGATCTGCCGCGTTGATGAATCCGCCTTCGCGTGACCGGATATCGCAAGGCCCAACATGATTCCTGCGACTATGAGAATAAGCATCCTTCGCGATCGACCAGCATATGAATGGCAGACAGGCTTCATTGACATGAAATGGACCGGGATTTTGGAAACAGTCGGAGTTATGTGGCGAGAGCGGTCGATTTACACGAAGCGGTCACGCTCGTGACCCCATTCATAGGAATGGCCTTCCTCAACCAGAGCCAGGGTCTCAAACAGTCGTGGTGACACGTGATCGAGGAAACGAGACGGTTTGGACAATAACATGCCCGAGCTTTTATCGTACACGTTGATGGGATAGATTAAAAAGAGGTACCGCTTTGCCCTGGTCACGGCGACATACAGCAACCGCCGTTCTTCTTCCAACTCTTCGTCGGTATTGAACGAAAACACCGACGGGAACTTCCCGTCCACCACCCACAGAAGAAACACACACTGCCATTCCAGCCCTTTGGCGGAGTGGATCGTCGATAGCACCACCTGCTCATCGTCACGCCCGGTCGGCTCGATTCCCACAGCACTGCCGTCAGGAGGCGCCAGCGCCAGATCGGCCAGAAATTCGGTCAGTCCCGGATAACTTTCTGCGATGGTATGCAGATGATCGAGATCTCGAATTCGCTTGGGGTAGTCGTCATGGTGATCCTTGAGGATCGGCAGATAATATTCATAAATCCGGTTGACCTGTTCCGTCGGGCTCAGATCATCGTTCTTCGAGAGGTTCTCCAGCACGAGGGCCAGATCCTTTAAACCCTTGCCAGAACGGCCGGTGCTCTCTCGTAATACCTGATAGGGATCGGCAACACGCACCATGGCGGCAACCAAATCGTGCGCCTTCTTCGGCCCCACCCCCTCGACCAGCATGAGCACCCGATGCCAACTGACGGCGTCCTGCGGATTTATCACCACCCGCAAATGCGCCAACAGATCCTTGACATGGGCGGCTTCGATGAACTTGATCCCGCCCCGTTTCACGAACGGCAACTCGCAGCGCGAGAGCTCGATTTCCAGGTCGAAAGAGTGAAAGCTGGAGCGAAAGAGCACCGCAATTTCGTTCAGCGGCACGCCCTCTTCACGCAACTCCAAAATCTTTTGCGCCACGAATCGAGACTGGGCGTTCTCTCCCGCGGCCTCCACCAATGCCGGCAAGGGCCCATCCAGTTTGCGCGTGAACAAATGCTTCGTATATTTTTCCGGTGCCTCTTGGATGATCTCGTTGGCCACGCTGAGAATCGGCTGCGTGCTGCGGTAGTTCTCTTCGAGCTTATAAATTTTGGCGCCGGGAAACCAGGATGGAAACTCCATGATGTTGCGGAACGTCGCGCCTCGGAAGGCGTAAATGGATTGTGAATCATCGCCGACGACCATGACATTGTCGTGCGTGGCCGCCAATTTCCGGATGAGCTCCGCTTGCAACCGATTGGTGTCCTGATATTCATCCACGAGAATATATCGGAACTGCTGCGAAATGGCCCGCTGAGTCGCTTCATGCTGGGTCAACAAATCCCGCAGTAATACGAGCAGGTCGTCGTAATCAAGGAGCTGCCGTTGCCGCTTCGCAGCCCGATAGGCGCGCTGCAGTTTTCCTAGCTCATCAAGATGATCCGAGAAATGAGCAAATTCCTCGAGAACGATGTCCTCCAACCCGCGCAACGTATTTTCGCATTTGCTGTAAATCTCGGCGATGGTGCCCTTGCGGGGAAACCGCTTGTCTTTTTCATTGAGCCCCATTTGCGCGCGCAACAGGGAGATGAGATCTTCGGCGTCGCCACGATCCATGATGGTGAACGAGGGCTCGATTCCGAGCACTCTCCCGTAGCGGCGGAGCAACATGTTGGCCACGGAATGGAAGGTGCCCCCGCACACGCGCTGGCTGCGCGACCCGATCAAGGCCCCGACACGCTCCAGCATTTCCTCCGAAGACTTGCGCGTAAACGTCAACAACAGGATCTGCGACGGGTCCACTCCAGAATCGATCAAAAAGGCGACGCGATGGACCAGGGTTCGAGTCTTCCCGCTTCCCGCCCCGGCGATCACGAGCGCCGGTCCCTCACTCGCCGTCACCGCCGCATACTGCTGGGGATTGAGAACCCCGGCATAGTCCAGCGAGAGCTTCGGAACGAGATCCTGATCGGAGGTTCGCTTCAGAATATAGGGCTTAACGTCTCGGTCCATAGGATGGCATCCGGTTTCGGAGTGAGGCGCCTGACGGAAGCGGTCGCGCTGTATAACATACCATCCGATCCCTTGCAACGGCAGCGCCTTCCTGCGGCATCCGCAACCACTCAGACAAGATCAACACTTGGACCTTGAAATCGAGTTGTATATAATGCCGAGCACGCAGGGGACAGTATGACCACCAGACCAATGTCGTTCGCTCAACAGATGCACGTCGTCGCGGAACTCATGCTCGCCGTCGCCGGTGAATCCGTTTCCGTGATCAAACGCGCCGTTCCGGAACAGGCCTTGAAACTTAAACGCCAGGACGAGTGGACCATTTACCTCGAATTTTTGCGCGTGATGTTCAATCTGGCCGATCGCGTGTCGATGCTTCACATCCCGCTCAAGGACCAGCCTCAATTCATGGATGAACTGACGGACGCAGTCATTGATCAACTGAAGAAAGCCATGGAACCGGCCTTTGGAGTCGGGAGTGATCAGACGGAGATCGTGCTCACCATCGGGGCCGCCGTGGCGGAAAGCCGCCAGACCTATGAACGTTACCGCTTCCTGGTAACCGAAGACAGTCCAGCGAAGAACGACATGTACAGCGATTTCAGCGATCGCATCGCGCGTTTGGTCGGAGCCCCCAAGAATCCTGGCGTAACCGCCGCCGCTACCCTCTGTATCAGCGCCGTCATTCCCGCGCTCACCGGCATTTTCGAAGGGCAGGCTCCGCCGGCAGCCGCGGACGCATCGACAAACCCTCCCCCGGGCGCAACCAGCTCGCCACGGGGACCGACGGGCACCGATATCAAGCTGGTCAGTGTCATGTCGAGCATCAAAGGTGAAGAGGTCGAAACGCGATGGGGACTTCATCCACGTTTTCGTCAGGACCTGACGCAAGAGGAGGCGAAACAACTCACGACAACCATGAATCGTGTCGCCAAGATCCTCGGAGAACGCTACGCTGCCGTCGCCTTTTCTGACCAATGGGCATCCTGGCATAAAGCCGGGCATGCCTGACGCAGCATTCCGGAAGTATGACTCACGGGTCTTCTTCCTCAGCCATCGATCATATGCCAGGGAGGCGTCGTGCAAGCACCCGATCAAAGACAGCCCGCTCAGGATACGGTTCCGCAAAGTCTGTACCGGCTGGGGGAACTGGCCCGCAATTTATGGTGGAGTTGGACCCCGACGGCCAGGCAACTGTTTGAATCCATCGATCCCACGTTGTGGTTTCTCACTCACCATAACCCCGTCCAGCTGCTTTCCAGTGTCAAACCTGAGCGCCTCACCACCTTGGCGAGCGATACGAATATCTACAGTGGAGGACTCGGTATTCTGGCCGGAGATCATTGCAAAGAATCGAGCGACCTCGGGATCCCGCTTGTCGGCATCGGTTTCATGTATCCCCAAGGCTATTTCAAACAACGCATCAATCCGGAGGGCTGGCAGGAAGCCACCTATGCTCCGTTCAACCGGCACGATTCCCCCATTCAGCAAGCCATGACCCCCGCCGGTGTCCCCTGTTCCATCAAGGTCGAGATCGGTCACCGCCAGGTTACGGTCCTCGTATGGCAAGTCCGAACCGGACGCATGTCGCTGTTCCTGATCGATACCGACGTGCCTGAAAACACGCCTGAAGACCGCGCACTCTCCGCCCGATTGTACGGCGGTGATCAGGAAACCAGGCTCTGTCAGGAATTCCTCTTAGGCATCGGAGGCGTACGCGTCCTGCGCGCCCTCGGCATCAATCCGGCTGTCTGGCATTGCAACGAGGGACACTCGGCTTTTCTCACCGTGGAACGGATCCGCGAGTTCGTCACGGCCGGCCACGGTCATGCCGAGGCCAGTGAATTGGTCCGACAAAGCACCGTGTTTACCACGCACACTCCGGTTCCGGCTGGACACGACATTTTTCCCTTTCATCTCATGGACCGGTATTTCACCAACTATTGGAGCCAACTCGGCCTCTCTCGGGAGGAATTTCTGGGCCTCGGCGAGACGCCGGACAGCACGGGGCACGGGTTCAACATGACAGCCCTTGCCATGCGCCTCTCCGCCCACGTCAATGGCGTCAGTCGCGAGCATGGCCGAGTCTCTCGTCACATGTGGCAACATTTATGGCCTGGCTTGGCCGAAGACCTCGTGCCCATTCGACACCTCACGAACGGCATCCATGCGCCGACCTGGATCTCGCCGGAAGCGAATTCTCTCTATGCCAAATACGTAAGCACGGAATGGGCCGAGCGGATCGATGACCCGACGATCTGGCAACGCGTGACCGACTTGCCGGACCATGAATTGTGGTCCGTTCGGCAGACTAGTAGGCGAAAACTCATGCGCTTCATTCGCGAACGGGCGCGCGACGGATGGATTCGCGGCCACCTTCAGCCGATGCAGGCCATCGCCAGGGGAACGCTCCTCGACCCGGAAGCCCTGACCATCGGATTTGCGAGGCGGTTTGCGACCTACAAGCGTGCGACGCTTTTGTTTCGCGACCTCGAACGGCTCAAACAGTTGCTCCACAACCGATGGCGGCCTGTGCAAATCGTGTTCGCCGGGAAGGCCCACCCGGCGGACGAGCCAGGCCGATACTTTATCCACGAGGTGCTGAGCTTTTGTAACGATCACAAGATCGGCGGGCATGTCGCCTTCCTTGAGGACTACGACATGCACATGGCGAAGTATCTCGTCCAGGGCGTCGATATCTGGCTCAATACCCCCAGAGCTCCTCTTGAGGCCAGCGGAACCAGCGGCCAAAAAGCTGCGCTGAACGGTGTTATCAACCTCAGCGTTCTGGATGGCTGGTGGCAAGAAGGATACAACGGCGCCAACGGATGGGGGATTCAGCCGCTTCCCGACGAGTCAGACACACAGGCGCAGGATGCCCACGATGCGGAGCAATTGTTCCGGCTGTTAGAGCAAGAGGTCGTGCCGTTGTTTTACCAACGCGATCTCGATGGTATTCCTCGCGGTTGGCTTCATATCGTCAAAGAAAGCATTAAGACCATTGCTCCCCGCTTCTGCACTAAGCGGATGGTGAAGGAATACATGAGGCAACTGTATGCGCCCGCCACCGCACGCACCCCGAACAAATGGTAATGTGATCCATCGGCAATGGGTAGCCTGGCAATACGTATGGTCGGCGGCCTGGATCCTTCCAACCGGGCTGTTCCTGCTCTCATGGGTCGTCCCTTTCCCGGCAACCGGAGCCTCGGCTTCTCCAAAATCTGCGCGCAGCCCACTCGAACGACAAGCTATGACCCGGTATCAGGACGGGGAGTATGACCGGGTCCTACAGCTTCTGCAGAGCCTACCGGCAGGCCAGGAACCAAGCAGCGAACTGGTACGTTATGCCATCCTGAGCGACTTGAAGCTTGGGAAGCCTGAGGAGGCTTGGAAACTGTACCCACGACTCGTTGCGGCTAATCGCCAGGATGATATGGCGTTGTTACGGGAGCTTGCGCGGAGTTTTATCGTCGCTCGCGTGCGAGACTCCCAGGAGCATGTTCGTATTGCCGCCTATACAGCCCTGGCTGACAGGGGCGAAAGTGCCGCGTTGCCGATCCTTGAAGATGGACTGCTGGACTCCTCCGCCTTGGTCCGTGCCCGCGCCGGCGAGGCGATCGGACGGAACGGCTTGGCGGGACAGTCCTCCGCATTGAAGCGGGCGCTACGCGATGAAGCGCCCGGCGTCCGCATCGCCGCGATTAATGCGCTCAGTGATGCGAAAGTATCGGGAATCACGGACCAGCTAACCGAAATCGCCCGCGTCGATGAAGGACCCGAATCAATTTTTGCCCTGGCGGGCTTATATAAACTCGGGCGCACGGATGTGCTCACAGATATCACCAGTGCCGTCACCCTTCCGGACCCCGAGGTGCGCATGGCGGCTGTGGGAATATTGGGCCGGCTGCGGCGACCTTCAAGCATTTCAGCCCTCAGTCAAGCCGTGTATGACCCTCATCCGTCTGTCCGTGCTTTCGCGGCAGGAGCTCTGGGAGAATTCGGGAGCGCCGACGGGATCGCGCCCCTCACCCACTCCGTGGGCGACGAAAATCCTCGTGTTCGTGCGGTAGCCGCCACCAGCCTGGGGCGCTTGGGTGCGGTCGACACACGTAGCGTAATCCAGCCCCTGCTACGAGATCCAGATGAGCATGTGCGCATCAGCGCTGTAGAAGCCCTGCTGCGCCTGGGTGACTCCAGCGTCATTTTGAATGCAGCCGATCTGGCTCGACACCCCGACCCATCGATTCGCGGAGGCATCGCACAGGCCTTGGCCGTCGCGACTACCCCCAATGCTCTTGCCATTCTTGAAAACCTCCTCAAAGATCAGCAACCACTCCCCCGCCTCATGGCCGCTCGCGCACTGGGAAAGTCACGTCTACCATCACTCATGCCTCTCATCAAATCGGGACTGCAGGACTCGGATGCCGCCGTCCGCATTGCCTCAGCTGGAAGTCTTCTTCAGGTACTGTCCCGAAAGGACAAACAAGGGAGCGCCCGTTAAGGGCTGACCAACCCACGATGCTCAGGTTCCTCGGCCTGCTGGTCCTACTCACTCTCTCGTTCGGGTTCGGCTATCTTTGGGGAAAACAACCGACGAATAATCTTGAGCAGACCGTCAAAGATTTTTCGCGAAACATGGTGGACACCACACTGGGAATCGAGCGGGACTTCCACCGACGCCAGAGCCTTGTAGATGCTAAGGGGCGGGTGATCCAAGCAAAGGCAGAACTGTTGAATAAAAATACGTCCGAAGCCGCGAAGGAATTGGCAGAGGCAGTGACATCGCTGGAAACAGTCACGCGAGGAGAGAAATCAATCGATCCTCAGGCCCGCCTCAGAGAGCTGACGGGAAAGATTCGAGAGCTCCGCCTTGAACTCTCGCTCGGCAAAAAGGTTTCTTCCACAAAACTGGATGAAATTCAGAAAGACCTGGACGCGCTATTGCGCAAGTGAGGCGGTCTATACGGTCGCCGGCTGCTTTTTCCACTTGGCAAGAATACGTTCGACTCTCATCTTTACTACCATATCGCTGTCTTTCAGCAGGGGTTTTATCGCCTCGCGGCCACGTTCATGGCCGATCGCTTCCAATGCGGCAGCAGCCGTTAAACGAGTAAACCAGTCCTTATTTTGCAACATCTCAATCAGTGGATCGATTGCCTCCGGCGATTTGATCCTTCCCAGTGCAATCACGGCTTGCTTCCGAACCAATTCTTCCTTGTCTTTCAGGGCCTTGACCAAACCAGGGAGGGACGGCTCGCCGAGATTCACCAATGCATCCGTGGCGTCTTCCATGAATTCATCATTGCGAAGCTGCTGCATTAACGGTTCCAAGACCCGTTCGTCCCGGATCCTTCCCAGCGCCATGATGGCGGATTTGCGCACATCCCAGTCGCGGAGGAGCTTGATCAGCACATCCACCGCTGGCGACCCAATTTGGCCAAGTCCGTCGATGGCAACTTCTCGGACCTGCCAGTCGCCGTCCCGCAGTGCGCCGGCAAGCGGTTCCACACAACGCTCATCACCCATCTCTCCCAGCGTGATCGCAGCCTCTCTTCTGACCACCCAGTCAGGGTCTTTCAGGAGATCAATCTGGATGTCGATCTCGTCTTTGACCTGCTCTTCCTCGAGCGGCACTTCCTGGATCTGATCAGCTAGCTCTTGAACGGTAGTGTCAGAATCAGACGATGCTGCGAGTTGGTCGGAGAGCTGATCTGTCAGCGCCTCATCGGTGACCTCGCCGGCGGGGGAAACAGCTTGGGCATTTTGTTCTTTATCACCAGCTTGTTCCATAGCAATCTTCCTTAGTATGCACGGAAAGGGGAGAAGGGGACAGATCTAGAACCCAACGCACTAGGCTTTCTTGTCCGTTTCCTTCCCGGCTGCATGTTTCTTCCGGGACGACAGCGCCCGTCGTTTGCGTTGAACCCGCTTGAGTCGTTTGCGCAAGGATCGCGCTGCAGGATCACCCGAGACGTTCTTTTTGTCTTTCACCGCCTCCGCAATTTTCTTTTTGAGTCGGGTTTCATCCGATTCACCGGTGGGTTTCTTTGCCATGCAGCCCTTGACCTCCAACAGTTTAAGACGACATATTTGTATGATGCCGACGCAAACACTGCGCCATTCGGTTCAGGCAGTGTAATCAAGTGTATGGGGGGGTGTCAACCGAGAGGCGAGTAGCTTGCGTCGACCTAGGAAACGATGAGTACGGGAACGGTATTGTGAGCCGTATGGTCGGCCGCCAACATACTTCCAATACGGCGTTCACGTCGGACATACAATGCTTCCTGAGGCATCAGTCGGACTGGAGCGGCGGGCACCTCAAATCCTTCTTCGGATCGACTATGTTGTCTGACAGGACGTGTATCCCTGTTTAGGAGCATGCCTGCGACTGAGGAAAGCTTTCCAGGAGGGATGGCTGGCACCGCCCGATGATCCCCCACTACTTCCATTTGGACCACTGTAGTACCGGCCTCCACCATACCAAGTTCTCGAGCCGCGGCATGAGAGAGATCCAACATTCGACCGATAACATAGGGGCCTCGATCGTTGATGCGAACTTGAACCGCCCTTCCGTTTTGCAAGTTGATGACGCGGACTAAACTGCCCAGCGGCAATTTGCGGTGAGCAGCGGTATACGCCGTCATATCAAAAACTTCACCATTCGCGGCAAGCTTGCCATGAAACTCCTTCCCATACCAAGATGCGACTCCACGATCCTTAATGCCAAGATCAAGAGGAAGTTCACCTTTCGGCAAGGAAGAACAGGCGCTCGCAAAGAGGCAAGCGGCCAAGGAGGCTACGGCATACCCGGTCTTGTGAGAGACCATGTGCCTGAGATTCTTGTCCATGGATGTACCTCGTGTAACGGCCTGAGCGTGTCGAGTTGTTAGGCTACCTTTATACAAAGTACGCTCAGGTTACGGAGGATTCGCCCTTCCGACAATACCATGAGGGTAGGCCGGTCTCCCCTACCAATGAACAGAAAACCTAAGGGTGCGTAAAGAGCCGGGAAGGGATAGTCTCCTCTCTTCCCTAAACTGCTGCGCGGGCCAAATACCTTAAAAGACCGTAGCTGTGCAGTGCAGAATACCACTATTCAATTCAGCACTGTAGTTGATCATTCCCCACCACAGACTGACGGAAGGACCGATCGAACATGAAGGCACCCTAGCGCTCAGCGAAACCGAATCGCCCGGTCATCAAATTTCGTATTTGCGACGAACCTCTCAAAATTCTTTTCCAGCACCTCGGAAAGGATCTGTTCCCCATCCTGAGGCTCAAACCACAACACATTGTCATGGCTGCCCGAGTGCGCGTCTGTTCTTGTAAGAAAACTCTCATCCTGACGGTTTTTCGCCTGAATCACCAACTTACTCTTTGCCTCAATATCCGTGAGCAGAAATCCCTTCTTAGCCTCCACCGCCAGATCTAAAATTTTCCCCGACAACACAATATCCGGCCCGTTCTCTGCCGTGGGCGGCTCGTTTTTCGCATATTGAGCCTGCCATCCTCTGCCCTTCAGATAATCGGCAAAAGCCTGCGCCGTCGCTTCACCGGCGCTACCACTCGATACGTTAAAATGGGTCTCGCCTCCCCACATGGAAGTCCGACTACCCACTTTGCTTCGATCTCCCCGTCCATCTTCAAATGGGATCACCGTGACCCGAGGTCCGGACGTCGGCTTCACTGCCTGGTTGGGGCCAGCGCTCTCCGTCGATGGTTTAGGATTCAAGTTCATCGGGATGATGTCGCCCTTTCCGGAGCATCCCAGCAAAAGCATCAACCCCACGGCCACCGGCGCCGTCATTCCCTGGACCCCATGCTGTCGAATCATAGAATTTTTCTTCCTCCTCATGAACGACACTCGGCCATCATGCCGGGTGTTTGTGGCCTAATTACGATGAAGAACGATTGAACGTATGGTGAGGCCCTCACGGGTCTTGACGTACTTTAAGGTCACGTTGTCTCCCGCGTGAATCTGACCCAGGCCGATCTTTTTCTTCCCGCGCAAAACACTGGCGCCTGGTTTGATTATCGCCCCGACGACAATTTCTTCTTTTGATCCGTGAAGACTCTTCACGACAATGACAGGAGGAGTGTCTCCAGGACTGATGGACTGAACCGTCCCTCGAATTTCGTGCACAGTGTTGTTGGCGGCATACACTGAACTTAGGAGGCTGCCAAGGCCGGCAACCGCCACGCAGAGCAATGCGCCAACGATCAACACTGCTAGCAAACTTGATTTCGGCTGACCCATCACCACCTCGTCCGTCGTGCGTCGCATCTGACAGAAAAGTGGCGGAACTGTAGCAGGTGCGCATTACGCTGTAAAGCCAGACGATCTCTTTTTCACTCCGGCCTTAGGTTGTGAAGTGCCTCGCTCTCTTGACTGCATCGAAGGCAGTCGTTAATATCACGCCGATTTGCCACACCACGTTTTGTACTAACAAACAGCGGGAATCACACCCAACCAGCCGTCTTTTTTCGACTGCATGATCGAAGTTCGCAATATTACGAAACGCTATGGACACCTCACGGCAATTGACCGGGTCACCTTTCGCGTCGAAAAAGGGGAAGTCCTAGCCTTCCTGGGCCCGAATGGCGCGGGGAAAACCACCACCATGCGCATTCTTACCTGCTTCATGCCTGCGACAGAAGGATCGGCGCACGTCGCGGGATTCGACTGCGCGGACCAAGCGGACGAGGTCAAGAAACGCATCGGGTACCTGCCTGAAACACCTCCGGTGTATCAGGAACTCACCGTCTTCGAGTATCTTTCCTTCGTGGGCAGGCTTCGCGGACTCAGCGGAGCGGATCTGACAATCGGCATGGATCGCGTCATCGAACGGCTGTCCTTAGGGTCGGTCCGACAGCGGCTCATCGCCAACCTGTCACGCGGATACCGCCAGCGGGTCGGTTTGGCCCAAGCGCTGATCCATGACCCACCAGTCCTCATCCTCGACGAGCCCACAGTCGGCCTTGATCCGAAACAAATCATCGAAATCAGAGAATTGATCAAGAGCCTGGCCGGCTCACACTCGGTCATCTTGAGCACCCATATTCTTCCCGAGGCGACCGCGGTCTGCCAGCGCGTGGTCATCATCAACGGCGGCCGTATCGTCGCGGAAGACACTCCGGACCAACTATCCGCCCGATTACGACGGTCGGAAAAAATCAGTGTCACCCTGAAAGCTCCGCCGCCCGATGCAATCAATCGGTTCCGCGAAGTCGCAGGGGTTGAACATGTGCTGACAACCCCTGATTCACATACCTTCCTGATCGAATGTGCGCTGGGGAGGGATATCCGAGAAGAAGTGGCACGCTTCGCCGTCAGACACGACTGGGGGCTACTTGAAATGAAACCTGTCTCCATGACCCTGGAAGATGTGTTCCTTCGGCTCACTCAACATGAAGACGGTCTGTCGAGGCCGGACATTGCCACCGAGGTCGCTCAACCCTGATGACACCCGTTCAAGCGATTGTCGCAAAGGAACTGCGGTCCTATTTTGTCTCGCCGATCGTTTATGTGGTTGGCGGGGTCTTCCTGCTGACCTTTGGCTTTCTGGCCTACCTCTACATCGTCTTTACGGGAGCCCAAGCCATTCAGTTGATGCAAATGCAGGGCAGCACGGCGCAGATCAACCTGAATGATCTGGTCTTCCGCAACCTGTTCACCAGCATGCGATTCGTCCTGTTATTGATCCTGCCGATCCTGACAATGCGCCTGCTGGCCGAGGAACGAAAGCTCCGCACCTTTGAATTCCTGATGACGGCCCCGGTGCGAACCAGCGACATCATCGTCGGGAAATTCGTGAGCGTGTATCTCGTGTTTCTCGGGATGCTGCTCATGACGACGCTCGTCCCGCTCACCCTGGCGCTCTTCAGCGATTTCGACTGGTATCCGGTGCTGACCGGCTATCTCGGCTTGACGCTGCTCGGAGGACTGTTCCTCGCGGTGGGCCTCTTTGCGTCTTCTATTACCGAAAACCAAATCGTGGCCGCCTTCACCAGCTTCGGCCTGTTGCTGATGTGCTGGCTCCTCGCTGGTCTCGGTTCGCTCTTGGGGGATACGTCAGCGGGTCATGTCGTGTCCTATCTGTCCTTCATGGAACACTTCGACCATCTGGTCCGTGGCTTGGTCGATACCAAAGACCTGCTCTATTACGTCAGCGGCACCGTTTTGATGCTGTTTCTCGCTCACCGTATCGTGGATTCGTCACGATGGAAATAACACGCCGCACCATTCCCGTCGGCGCCCTCGGCATCGGCTTGGCAGTCGCCGGCCTGATCGCCTATTCCTTGGTGCCCGATACACTGTGGATTGTCACCTTGTTGGAAGCGCTGGCACTGATCTGCCTCATCTGGTTTTTCGCGAACCATTTCGATCGCCTCAGAACCTTCTCCTCCCAACGTTCGACTCGCATGGGCGCCAACAGCGCTCTCATGGTGGCGCTCTTTTTGGCTATCTTAGCCATCGTTAATTTCCTTGGAGCCCGCCACTCGATCCGCTGGGATTTCTCCGAGAATCAGAACTACACCCTCGCACCGGAAACCCATCGCGTCCTTCGCAATCTGGCCAGAGACGTCAGTATCACGGTCTTTACCAGGGAGAAGGATCCCGGCTACCAGGCCTACAAAGAGCGATTCGATAGCTACACACAGGCGAGTCCCAAATTGACTGTTCAGTTCATCGATCCCGAACGCCAACCCAAAGTAGCCCAGAATTACGGCATCACGAGAACCGACATCGCCATTTTCGAAAGCGGCCCGCAATCCGTTCGCATCACCTCGCCGGCCGAGGTCGAAATTACCGGCGCCCTGGTTCGCGTGTCGAAAGACACAAAGAAACGGCTGGTTTTTTTGGAGGGTCACGGTGAGCGGAGCCTGGACGATAAAGACCGGGGCGGCTTGGCGCTGACCAAGGAACTGCTGGAAAAACAAGGGTATGACGTCGGCACCCTCTCCTTGCTTCAGGAATCCGCGGTGCCGGAGAACACCGCAGTCCTGATCGTTGCAGGACCGCGTCGTGCGGTGACCAAAGAAGAGAAGGAACGTATTCGAACGTATGTCGCAAAAGGCGGCCATCTCCTGGTCTTGGTCGACCCGGACATGGAAACCGGGATGGACGACCTGCTGAATACCTGGGGCCTGGAGTTGGGCCGCGGCGTGCTGGTCGACTTGCAGGATCGGCTGGCGCAAGGTGATTTGACGGCCCTTCTTGTTCGTACCTTTACCGATCACGAAATCACCCATGAACTGACCGCGGCCGTGTTGTTTCCTCTCGCCCGCCATCTCGTCTTTCACGAAGAAAAGGGAAAAGATTGGGACTATGTTCCCCTCGCCCGAACATCGCCGCGGAGCTGGGCCGAGACGGACATGAAGGGCCGGGTCGTCAGTTACAATGACAAGGAAGACGTTCAAGGTCCCCTGCCGCTGGCAGCCGCCTTGACTCCGAAACAAGCTTCTGAAGAAGGGCAACCCCGTCCTGCCGTGGTGATCGTGGGCAACTCGGCTTTCGCCAGCAACGGTTTTATCAACTTCGTCGGCAATAGCGACTTCTTTCAACGCGCGATCGGATGGCTTTCGGAAGAAGGCAACATCATTTCACTGACGCCCAAAGACCTTGCCTCACGACCCTTTACCCCTAACCCGCTCCAGGAACGCATTCTCCTCTATGTTCAGGTCATTTTCCTTCCCGCAATGACCGTTCTATGCGGCCTCCTGGTCTGGCGAAAACGGCGTCGTTTGTAACGGCATGAGGCGCTATTGGCCGACGTTCCTGATGGCTGGTGTGCTAGCGGCTCTTGGGCTCTACCTCTATCTCGTCGAACTTCCCGCACAACGTACCGACGAAATGACGGCCTCTCAAGCCACACGCATTCTGACATTCAGCGAGGCGGAGATTACGAGGCTGACAGTCCGGAGTTCATCCGGCGAGGTCGTCCTCACGCAGACACCGGGACAATCTTGGTCTATCACGGCGCCGATTCAAACTGACGCCGATCAGAGGCAGGTACAGGCTCTCCTTCGCGCCCTCGTGACAGGCAAAGTCTCGCGCCTCGTCGAGGAGCATGCCGTATCGCTGACGCCGTTCGGTCTTGAGCGGCCTTCCACAGTCGTTACAGTGGGGAACGGGAGTCGCCAGGAAACCCTGTCGATCGGGGATGCCGGACCGTTATCGTCCAGTCTGTATGTATTGAGGGCTTCGGACCAAGCCGTGCTTTTGACCGATCTTGCACCGAAAGACTTTCTCAACAAGACACTGCTTTCGCTCCGCCGCAAAGAATTGCTGCAGTTTGCCCAGCAAGATGCGGAGCGACTCCGCCTCACCTACCCCACGACGGAAATCGTACTCTACGCCCAAGATGAAAAGCCCAAAAAGAAATGGAAGATTCGGTATCCCATCGAAGCCGAAGGGGACCGGACTCAAGTGCAAGCCCTGCTTTTTCGCTTGGAAGACTTGAAGGCGCTGGCCATTGTCGATCCCGGACCGGAGCGGGATAAGCTGGCTTCGTCACTCACGAAACCCAAAATAAAAATTACTTTGCATGCCGCAGGCGCCGACCATGTCGTCCGGCTCTATCAGTCTGACCCGGCCAGTGGAGAAGCCTATGCCCAGACGACCGGCGACGGCCCAATTTATAAAGTCAGTCCCTCGGCCATTAAGGATCTGACAAAAGACCTTTTCGCCTTGCAGGACAAACGGCTGCTCGGCGTCGAGGTGGCGGATATCGCCATGCTCTCGATCAAGACACGCGAGGAGCAATATGTGCTCATTCACCAACACGACGAATGGGTGCTCGAAGAGCAGCCGACTGAAAAGGTCCGTCAAGATGTGGCAGACTTAGTCGTCAGCCGGATCGTCAATCTTCCCGCGGAAGAAAGAGTCCTGAAACAGGCCGGCCCACTCGCTCCTTATGGACTCGTCTCCCCTTCAGCCGAGTTCGTCGCTACCGGCAGAGACGGGCGCGTTGCGGGCAGGCTGGCACTGGGCAATCAAGTCGGTGGCTTGGTCTACGCCATGGGGCATCGTATACCTGGTATATTCCAGGTGCGTCCGGACCTGCTCACCCAAATCCCTTCGCAGCTCGCCCTTCTTGGACAGGGAACGGTGCCCACTCCATAGACAAGATGGAAGATGATAGAGATGTTTCCACGTGGCTGCGGTTTGTGCTACTGTGCCCGCATTGTTCTCGCTCAAGGAGGGATCGTCATGACGTACTCGCAGTTACCTAGTGTCCTTGTCTTGTCTTTATCCTTACTCATGCTCGGCGCCTGTGCCACGGAAGAGGCGATCACCAGTGGCGGATCGACACAGCCGTCAGCTCCAGCCGTTCCTGTAAAGAGCCCCAAGAAAGCTTCGGCTCCGGCTCCGGCCTCCTCCCCAACCTATGACACTGTGGAAGCCTGTCTTGCGCGCATTCCCTCTGATAGCACCGCAGGGACGCGCATGCTGGCCGAAGGAAGCTGTCGACGGGAAGGTCCAGTCGGTTCTTCACTCCTCACCACTGATACAAAAACTCGCAACCGCGTCGCCTCCGGCAGTGTTGAAGACAACCTGGATGACTGCATGGCGCGAATACCGCAAGATGCCTCCGCCGGGCAACGGATGTTAGCCTCGGCAAGCTGCAAACGCGATTACACGAACCAGCGATAACCCCGCTGTTAGAATCTCGCTTCGCCTCCATAGGGAACGGCATTCCTGCCGGAGGCGAAGCCTTCTCGTCTGATTCCGTTAGCGCGGATGTTTCCCAGGCTCTAGGTGGCGGCCGGTCTCGTGCTCGCCTGGAGGACCATTCCTCCGTGCCCCTGCATGCCTGGTCCATTCCCCTCATTGAGACGGAACGGCGGACGAATCGTTCGCAACGGAGGCCCAAATAACGTCCTCATGTTTCGGCCTTTGCGCTTTCTGAGAAGCGAATCCGTTGACTGAACCAGGCGCTGCCAGTGGCCAACACAAACATTACCCCGCCAATCCCAACGACGCTGACCACCGACCCGGACGATTCCGCCACCCATCCAAAAAAGCTCATCCCGACCATTGAGGTTGCGGTAGCGATGGCCGTATAGACGGCCATGACACGCCCCACCATTCCAGGTGGAGCCACCTCCTGAATGATGCCCCAGGCGATCGGTGTCCATGTACCGAAGCCGATGCCGATGCAGGCCACCAGCAAGGCGGCAATGCGCAAATCATAAGTCCAGGCTAGGGCAATCACGGACAAACCCGCGAGAGCGCACGACGCCGTGATCGCCGATAGTCTTCGGCGAAGGTCCCAGGCGCTCACTCGAATCAAGCCAAGCGACGTGAGAAAGAGACCCACGCCAAGCCAAGACCATAGATAACCCACTTCGACCGGTCCGAGCCCAAGCATATTGCGGCCGAACACCGGGAACAGCGTAGTAAAGGCACCCGTGCCGAAGGTATAAACCGATGCCAATATGATGAGGACCAATAAATCACGATGGGTTAAAAACGCGTATCGTATGCCGTCGAGCAAATCACGTCCCAGCCGTTTGGTTACTGCGCTGTTGAGGTGAGCCGGCTCAGCCGCCCGCAGGCGAATCGGCAAGAGACACACAGCTGACGCCAGATAGGTCACGGCGTTCAGGCACAGCACGTCCTGTGAGCCTGAAAAGGCGATACCAATTCCACTCAAGACCGGTCCGACGATGATGCCCAGGCTAGTCGTGCTCTGTAAAAGCGCATTTGCCGCGGTAAATTGCGGGCGCCGGACCATGAACGGTACGGCAGATGAGAGCGTGGGCACAAACAGCGCTGTCGCAATGCCATAGAGGAACGTAAGGACATAGAGGGATTCGACGGTGAAGTTCTCAACCGAGACCACACATGGTATCAGGCCGATTAACAGACCTCTCGCGACATCGCTGCCGATCAAGATCGCTTTCTTCGGCAGGCGATCGACGATGACTCCGATGAACGGCCCGAACAAAATCGGGGGGAGCGTCTGCAAGAGCCCGATCATCGTGGTCTTGATAGGAGACCCGGTAATAGCGTACACGAACCACAATAAGGCCAGTTTGCTGACCCCATCGGCGATTTGTGAGAGAACCTGGCTCCACCACATCAAAGCGAAGTCGCGCGTCAGAAGCCATTTATGAGTCACGTCTGGGGCATGATCCATACCGCCAACATGGCCTGTCGCAGAATGATCGGGTTCGATCAGAATGGTCGGTTCCTGATACTGTCTCACGCATCAACCCTCCACCGGCAAGAGCGTGAAAGCCATTGGGTCATCTGAGCCTCGCGAAGGCAGAAGACCGATAAAAACCATGCCGATCGTCAGGCGCTCGCCGCGCGGAATTCCATGGTCCTGCGCGTACATTGCATGGCTATGCCGGCAGTGAACAACAGCACCAGTCCCAGCCCTATTAGGCTCACCGCAGGCCCCAACACCTCTGTCACCCAACCGAATCCCGTCATCCCCGCCATCGCAGACGCCATCGATCCCACACTGAAGGTCGTGACCACGCGACCGATGAGATGTTCCGGCGTCACCTCCTGCAAGAGAGCCCAGACGATCGGATTCAACACGGCCGTGCTACCGCCCACAATAACGACGACCAGGGCTGCAACCAGCGGAGTTTCGAGTAGGCTCAAACTGCATACTGCAATTCCACCGATGGTCATTCCAGCTACCACGATGCGCAGTCGCCCCTGCATGTCACTGTGTTTTTGCCATGCCAGCCATATTGAGGCCGCCAGCATCCCCACTCCAAGAGCAGACCAGAGCCAGCCCAATTGCACCGGTCCGACCTGGAGAAATTCTTTGGCATACACGGGGAGAATGAACACGAAGGCGCTGACGCCGAGGTTGTAGAGCGAGGAGATGATGACCAGCATTAGGACCATGGGTTGTTGCCCGAACACAAAACGAAATCCGTCCTTCAGTTCCTCCCACATGGACGACGAACTGTGTGCCGCTCTGTCCTGGGGGGCGGTAATCCGAATTGGCATCAAGCACAGGGCGGATATTAGAAATGTGGCGGAATTGACGAACAATACATTTTCTGCGTTGATCAAGGCGATCATAATTCCGCTGATCGCCGGTCCCAACAGCATGCCGATGTTATTCGTCCCTTGAATGAGCGCATTCGCGGACATCAGTTCAGACGGCCGAACCAGCAGTGGAACCGACGACACCAAGGCGGGCCCGAATACCGTAGACACAACGGATGTCAGGAAAATGAGACCATATAAACCTTCGATTGACAGAATGTCAGCACCGTAGAGGGCCGGGATGAGAAACGTCAGAACGGCGCGCAGCACATCCACCCACACCATCACCGGCTTCTTAGGCAACCGATCCAGGTACACCCCGATCAATGGGCCAAACAGGAGCGGAGGGATCGTCTGTAAAAGCCCGATCATGGCCATTTTCATGGCCGAACCGGTCAATTCGTACACAAACCACAGCAATGCGACCTTGTTCAGCCCCTCGCCGATCTGCGAGGTCGTCTGTCCCCACCAGAGAAGACCGAAATCTCTCGTTGTAATAAGGCGCCACCCGCGGTTTCCATTGACCTCCGACCCTTCGCTGGGCATGTGAGATTCCTCCTGGACAAGACACACGTCGACGGTTTTCATAGAGGAATCGCGCCCTTCTCGCCTTATGCCGAGGTCCCCTTTGTGCATTCTAATCAGTGGCGATCCAAAGCCCAGCTAGGTAAGGCCCTTGGCAAGAGCCGACAAATACCTGAAAGCCTTTCGTGACAATGGACGAGGGCATTGCGAAGTCCCGGCGCCCAATGTGTTGTGCCCATAGTCTATTGTGCCCAGACCGACGTGAAGCTGACCTCTCAGACTGAAGAGCAGGTATGCTGCACGGCGAGCGTGTTTCTAGACGAGCCTTGATCGCAGGATCCAGGAGGAGGCTGTTGGAGCTCAGCGCCTATTCCATGGCGTTCAGGTCACACCTTTCCTGAACAAGAAGCCTCTGCTTCTACCCGAGCCAGGAGCGTTCTATGTGATGGACCGGGTTAGGACCAAAACAAGAGGAATTCATTCTGAACGCGTCGGACACTATGACCCAGCAACCGGGGAGCCTTGCAGTCCAGAGCTGCGCAGGTCTGTCATCGTCGCACGGCTTCCTGAATGACACCATACAAATGTTCGACGGCGGTCTCCTTTGGTAACAGCATTTTGGCTCCCGCATGCACCATGGCGACTTGGTCGTGGGCGCCGGCATTCACCGACAAGCCGATGACGATGGTCTCGGGATAGCGGGCGGTAATTTCGGCCGTGGCCTCGATGCCGTTCTTCCCGGGCATGTTGACATCCATGACCACCACTGTGGGGCGCAACTCCTTGACCAGGAGTACGGCCTGTTCGCCATCTGCCGCTTCACCGACCAGGTCGATGTCGGCATAGCCGTCGAGGAGCGCCCGTAAACCCTGTCGGAACATTGCGTGGTCATCAACCAACAACAGACGGACCGCTCCACTCTTGAGATGGCGCGAAGAAGCGATGGG
>JAJONL010000044.1 GCA_021323395.1 Nitrospira sp. | reverse complement strand
GGCGAGGGCCACATCTTTTCTTACCCACCCACCCCGAGCCTGCCAAGACAGGCTCTTTTCCCATGGCGGTACGTGGAGCCTCGGAGGTTCACGACGCGCTGAATAAAGCGCGTCACGTGTGTGAACGCCGCCGAGAGAGTGAGGCGGCAGTGTCTTGCGAGAACAACGCTGGCGGACTTTTTCAACATCCCGCTAGGGGTACGCCTAGTTCAGCGTTGAGGAAGAGATCGGTACAGTGACGTTGTGGCGGATTTGAAGACAGGGAGGCAGAGATGGGCGCCTTGACCGTTTTGTTCCTCGCGGCAACTATTTTTGGCGCATCGATTGAACCGGCGCGGGCCGCCGATCCTGCGCCCGGGTCAAAAAGTCCCGCTCAGCCCCCCGCGTCACAAACACCTCAGCTTGCGCCGCCTGCGCCACCCTCAAAGATCGATCCTGGAATCCAAAAGCAACCCGATATAACCGGTAGTCCCGAAGCCGTCGTGCCTCCGCCGGTCGTGGATCCCAATATGGTTGTCGATCCTGAAAAGCCGCGGCCCGGCGATACGAGGCCTTCTCCTCGGCCGGCCCCTTCTCCCGCTCCAAAAAAATGAGATCTGTAGGCTCCGCCCTGGTCTCACTCCCCTATGGGGTGTGGGCGAGCCTGCCTCACTCCTTATTCCGGCGATCCTTTCCAAATAAATCAATTCTGAGTCACGATTTACACGTGACGTCTTACCGGTTCAATTCGACCCTCACCCGAATCGATTGGTACCCAAGGACATTGGTCTCCGCTTAGGCAGTCCCGACATCGGCCAGGACAGCGCTGCCCAGCATCTCTGAGCCGAGGTGGGATCACCTGCTAGCCTCGGATTATCCATACATGCCGTCGCGAGTCGTTTGAGGCCGAAGCCCGCCGGGGCTTCTCGCAAGGCGCACGGCGCGATGAATAAAGAGCGCCATGTTTGTGCGCGCCAGCGAGACGGTGAGCCGGCCGTGTCTTCATGCCTTGATTTCCGCAGTCCGTCGAGGAGGCCGAACGAGAAAAGCCCCGCCGGGCGAGAGGATCGGACGACGGAGCAGGTATTCATGAAGAGTCAAGGCCACAGGCTCGAAACAACCGGAAGCGTATTCGCTGGAATACGTGGAGGATTGTTTCGGGCCGAGAACGACGCAACTGCCGCAGATCATGTGCCGCAGTAGAATGGCATTACTGGGACAGACTCCTAGGGAGCCGCCTAGTTCGTCCTCTCCGAAAGCGAAGATATGATCGCTGTTGCGTAATCCGCTTGGGACGGAGCGGATTTCGACAGGAGGTTTTCTCCCGCCCAGCAGATTTCAATCCAACAGTCCCAAAAAAGGAGTTCTCGGTATGAAGATCGCTCAGGTCGCGCCCTTGTGGGAAAGTGTTCCACCGGTTTTGTACGGCGGAACTGAACGTGTCGTCTCATTTGTCACCGAAGAGCTGGTTCGCCAGGGGCATGATGTGACCCTGTTTGCCAGCGGCGATTCGACCACCAAGGCGCGCCTGGTGCCGATGTGTCCCGAAGCGCTTCGCCTCTCCAAAGTGACGACGAATTATGATGCGCCCTTTGTCGCCATGCTGGAGAAGGTGTTTAGTTCGGCCGGCGAGTTCGATATCATCCATTCACATCTGGAGTTCATGCCTTTTTCGTTGGCCCGTCGCAGCCGGACACCGGTGCTGACGACTCTGCACGCCCGCTTGGATCTGCCGGAGCTCATCCCGGTGTTCAAGACGTTTGTCGACCTTCCTCTCGTGTCGATTTCAGATGCGCAGCGGGAGCCCATTCCCTGGGCGAATTGGCAGGCGACCGTCCATCACGGTCTGCCGAACGACCTCTATTCGTTTCACCCGGACTCCGGCAAATACTTAGTATTTCTGGGACGCGTCGCGCCGGAAAAGGGCCTCGATCAGGCGATCGAAATCGCCAAACGTGTGGAGATGCCGTTGCGGATCGGAGCCAAAATAGATCCCACGAATCTGGAATATTACCGTGCCGTGATCGAACCGCTGCTCGACCATCCCCTCATCGAATATGTCGGAGAGGTGACCGACTTGGAGAAGGACGATTTTCTTGGAGAGGCCTATGCGCAGCTGTGCCCCTATGATTGGCCCGAACCGTTCGGCCTGGTGTTCATCGAATCCCTGGCCTGCGGGACACCGGTCATCGCCTATCGTCGTGGATCGGTTCCCGAGATCATCGATCATGGCGCGACGGGCTTCATGTGCGAAACTCTGGAGGAAATGATTCAATCGGTGCGGCACGTGTCCATTCTGGACAGGACGGTATGCCGCCAGGCATTTGACGAACGGTTTACGACGCAACGCATGGTGCGCGACTACGTCAAGGTCTATGAACATCTGCTTGGTGTGCCATTGAACCGGCCGGTGCTCTCGGAGGGGCAAGCGTCGGGAGTGACCGCCGCGAGCTAGCCGTACAAATACGAAGGGCAGGCGCTCGATTGAGCGCCTGCCCTTCGACAAGGGTAAATGACAATTACCGCTTGCTGCTCGGATTTCCACCCTCGAACGATGGGGCCTTTCCCGGAGGTAAGGCGCTGGGTCCGCTCGGCCCGCCGCCACCCACGGTGTCCTCACCCATAGAGCCCACGGTGTTAGGAGTCTTTTGGCCCGGGATTTCCTGGCTTCCCGACACGGTGGGGGCTTGACGAACTTGCCCCATCTTGTCCGTATATTCCTTCAGGTCCGGCGACTTGTCCTTGCTGCTGCTCATGGGAACTGCATTTTGGATATCTTCTTTCTTCAATGAGAGCTGAAGTTTGTCGCCTTTGGTTTTAAATTGGCTCCATCTGATCGGCTGCGGCCGCTTGGATTCATTGGACACAAACACGACATATTCGATGTCTCCGGTGGTCTTATCCTTCATGACCTGCTGAATCTTGCCGATCTCTTCTCCATTGGTGCTGTACACCGGCGCGTTGAGATACTTGCTGTCCTTCATTTCGATCAGGTCTCCCTGTCGAACGGGAGTATCCGCATATTCGTCCGGTACTCCCGACTGCCCGCCGGTCAGATCGGTCTTCTTATCGGGAATGACCGGTTGGGTGGGAGTGCTGCTGCCTGACCCCATAGTACTGGATCCTGAAGGTTCACTGAACACCGGTCCGCCGGTCGCAAGCAAGAAGGCAATGGTTCCTGCATAAATGGCAATCTGACGTGTCATAGATACGCTCCTTTTTATAGAGAACATTAAATGCTGTCACCGACCATCGCGCACCGATCCCCTTTCGCTACCCGCTCACCAGTAGGGTTTATATCCATAATAGGTATGGACCGACTCGCCCCAGGACGAATCCGCCCAGTCGGGCCAATTGTCCTTATCGAACCCCGGCGCGTTGTCGAGTTTTTCCTTCGGGACGTTCAAGATAAACACGTCGCCTTCAGGGCCGATTTTCAGCGCTTCCCAAGGAAGCGCGAAGAGCTTGTCTCCCAATCCGAGAAATCCGCCGAAAGACAACACGGCGTAAGCGATGCGGCCCTGTTCCATGTCGATCATGAGTTCGTTAATCTCTCCCAAATCCTCGCCCGCTGCATTCTGAACCCCGGTCCCCTCGATCGTGGACGCGGGTAATAGTTGCCGCCCGACCTTTGTCGCCATCTTTCGACCTCCCTTCTGGAAAATGTTTTAGAAATGGACCCGCTTCAGGAGGCCGGTTTTGCTTTCTTGGCCTTCCCACTCTGTTTGACCGATCGCGCCACCTTGGTTGAGAAGTGATGTCTCGCATCGGTGGCTTTTTCCGCCAAATAACCCCAGTCGAGGTCTGACTCTTCGACCTGCGGAAACATGTGGCCTTCTTCCTCCTTGATGTGATGTCGCACGTTTTCCGCCAACACCGTGAATTTGGCATCGTAGCGCTGGTCGCCGGGGGACATCTTTTTGAGTTCCGCAATCAGCAGATGGACGACATGATGTTCCTCCAGCGACTCATCCATGAGGTGTTCATCGTCCAGCGCCGGCTCGAACGCGGGATATAACACCTTTTCCTCGACGTATGAATGCTCCTCCAACGCTTTGATGGCACTCTCAACGATGTGCTGTTTGGCTTCGCCGTCTGTGGCCGTCTCAAACTGCTCAAACAGCTGCTTGACCTTTTGGTGGTCTTCGCGCAACGGGTCTAACACCTGCGATGCCTGCGCCTCTATCATCCCCGTCTCGTTCATAACTCCTCCTTGGGAAACCTTGATCCTTTTTCTATTGTCTATACGCCGGGGCGGTATTCCTGACGCTCATGCTTGCATACTTAGTCATAACTCCCCCGTGTGAGTGCCAACAGCTAGGAAGTACCCTAGACCTCCGGCCATTGGTGGATAGTTTCATGTTTGATACAAAGGCAGAGGAATGCAGACGAGCCGATCAGGAGCAGCGTTCCAGCAGAGCGATGGGACAATGATGCAGTATCCGGCCGACCGGAAGGACCTGGCGTTCTCCTAGAGAGAGCGTTTCGAAACGTTCTCCAGTCAGAAGATTGAGATAGAGGGATCCCGCCTTCCAGGAGGGCACGGCGACCCACGTCTCCTCCCAGACGTCCTCTTCTTGGACACCGTATCCTGCCACGGCGTTGAGGTTCGCCGTGAGACGCGGCACGACCGTCACCAGCGCCTGATCCTGATGAAGCCTGGCAAAGGCGCAGAGGTGCGATCGAGACCGGCCTTCGCAGTCCAACGGCACATAGTCGCCGTCCAGATACAAGGCGGCATGCGCCCGTCGGTGGTGTAATGCCGCTTGAAGGATATACAGCTTGATGCGTCCGTCCTTCCACGACTCCATGAGGCCGCGCACCAGACCGACGCGATCATCGAGGTCACGCTCCCCGGCAGGGCCCATACGTTCGAGTATCCGCGCGCGCAGGTCAAAGTCCACCGGGCGACGATTGTCGGGATCCACCAGATTGAGCTCCCACAATTCCGTCCCTTGGTAGCAGTCCGGAACGCCGGGGGCCGTCAGTTTGACCAGCAGCTGCGAGAGACCGTTCTTCATGCCATACCCGGCCACCAATTCCTGGAACGGCAACAGGTCCTCGAGAAACAAATTACGCGTGCTCCGGTCCAGGATCGAATGCACGAACTTCCGCACCGCGTCTTCGTAAGCCTCATGAGGATTGACCCAACTGGTATGGACCTTGGCCTCACGTATCGCTTTGATCATGTAGTTTTGGATGCGCTCGATGAAGACGCCGTACTGCGCGTCGTCCACGGCGGTGAGCGGCCACACACCCACCAGGGTCTGATACAGGAGGTATTCTTCGTTTCGATCGGGTGCGGGTGCGTCGTCGATATCGGTCCGGAATCTTTTATTGAACTTGGCCCAGCGATTGATCGCCATCCGCCAGCGATCCGGAATTTCCGACAGGACATTGATTCTGGCTCGAACGTCTTCTCCTCGTTTGGTGTCGTGGGTAGAGGTGGCCAGCAGACAATGGGGCCAGTTCGCCCGCCGTTCACGCATCCGTTTGTGAAAGGCCTCGACCGAAAGACCGTACTCCGTCGGCTCTCCGCCCACTTCGTTCAGGGAGATCAAGCGGTTATAGATGTAGAAGGCCGTGTCCTCGATTCCTTTGGCTGTGACCGGACTGGTCGTCTGCTGGAACTTGGTCACGAAGCGCAGTTGTTTCTCCTTGGTCAGATTCGTGCGGTCGTCCAGCTTCCGATGAAGAAGATCCCGCACGAAGTCGAATACCAGGCTGCTCAATGCCGGGTTCCGTCTTTTGGCGCGGGCCACCGCCATGCCGATGTAGGTGCGATCGCGCTCCAACACTTCCTTCTGGTCGGAAGTCACGTAGGATCGATACACCGGAAAACAGGCGATAATTTCGCTGATGGCATGAGTCAGACTATTCAGCGTGAAATCGCGATACTGCCGATCTCGCTCCGACAGCAAGTTGAGCTGGTGACCGAGTACGTTGATCTCGCTGGACATGGAGGCCCGCATGATCAGCTTCTTGGTCTGATAGACCAAATCCTCGAAGGCCAGACGTTGGCCGATAAAACGCGCATATAAATTATCCATGGCCCGTTCCTGGGCGGCATGCACGAACAGGCCGTTGACCAGATTCAAAAAATCGTAGCCGGTCGTTCCCGAGACAGGCCAGGTATGAGGCAGCGGCTCTCCTTTCCCGAGGATTTTTTCGACGACGACGTACACCGAAGCCGGCTCTCCCGACGCGTCCTGCGGGAGCTCGCGAGCCGCCCAGTCTTGCAACTGAATCAGATAATGCTCGGGATCGTACAACCCGTCGACATGATCGATGCGCAGCCCTGTCGCCGATCCTTCCTTGAGAAGCCGGAAAATCAGCTGATGAGATTCTTGAAACACCTTGGTTTCTTCCGTCCGTATCGCCGCCAGCTGATTGATGTCGAAAAAGCGGCGATAGTTGATTTCCTCCGAGGCCACGCGCCAGGAGGCCAGCCGATAACTCTGCTCATTGAGCAGCGCGTCGAGCCTGTCGAACGTGGAGGATTCGCCTTTTGTCCCGTTATAGGCGGCCACGTTGGCCGACAGATGCTCACGAATCGCGGGACCTCCCGTCACGAGCGCCGAGAGGCGACGCCGGACGATTTCCTTCTCACGGTACCGTTCCGCGACCCGCTCGGGATCGCGCTCAGTGCGTGAAGGCAAGTTCCGCAGCGCGGTCAGGATACTCTGCAATTCCTGGAGCTGTTCGTCCTCCGCTCCCAATCGCTCGATCAATTCCGGCAGACGGAACGATAAGACGTCGCTCCAGGTCCTGGGAGCAATCGGAAATTTGTGGTCGAAATAGGTGATGACAAAGCCGCCGTTTTCGTACCGTAGGCAAATATCCTGGTTTTCCAAGACCGTTCCATACTGCTCGCCCAGGATAGGCAGGAGGACCTTGTCTTCCAGTTCACGTTTCAGCGGAGACCAATCGATGTCAAACGCCGTCGCATAACGCGAGCTCGGTCCGTGCTCCAGCACATCCCACCACCAGCGGTTCTCGGTGGTGCTGATACCCATGTGGTTCGGCACGACATCCAGGACGAGTCCCATGCCATGTCGCTGAAGCGTCGCCGCAAAGTCCTTGAAATCCTGCTCCGTCCCCAGCTCCGGGTTCAACACCCGTGGATCGACGAGGTCATACCCATGCATGCTGCCGGGCACGGCCTTCAGCAGCGAGGAGGTATAACAATCGGTAATGCCGAGGCTGTGCAAATAGGGAATGATGCGGGTGGCGTCACGAAACGTGAACTGATGATTGAGCTGCAGGCGATAGGTGGCGACTGGAATACGCGGCATGAGATCTCACGCAGGCACAAGTATCGGTCAAAAGGAGGAGAGACGACGCTTGCGCTCCTCGTTGGAGGCCGTCGGTTTGGGGATCACGATCAGACCGGAGTCGTCCCATTCCGTCGACTGGTTATCGTCCTCTTCAGGGCCGCCCAGCTCGACGCCGGCCTGAATCTGATTGTGGCGATCGACGATGACCCGTTGCAGCCTGGCACCTGAACCGATATGGGTATGGTCGAAAATGACACAGTCCTCAATCTGAGCACCGGCTTCGATCCGCACGTCCCGGCCGATGATCGAACGCCTGATATCCGTCTCGATGAGCTGGCTTCCCTCGCCGATCAGCGCATGATCCACGTAGCAATTCACCAAACTGGCCGGGGGACCGCTGGATGGTTCAGTTCGGATAGGCCATTCCTCGTTGCGGAGATTGCAGGGGGGAGTGTCACCCAACAGATCCATATTGGCCTGCCAATAGGCCTGGATCGTACCGACATCTCGCCAATAGCCCGGTTCTTCATAATACGCAATCCCCGGCACGTCATTATCCAGAAAATTATAGGCCATGACACGGTCGGTTCGCAGCAGGCGGGGCAGGATGCCCCGACCGAAATCATGCGAGCTTTCACCCTGCGCGTCTTCTTCCAACGCCTGAATCAACACGTCAGTGTTGAACAGATAATTCCCCATCGAGGAGAGTGCTCGCGCCGGATCTTCCGGCATGGGTTTGGGAACCCGGGGCTTCTCTTCGAACCCCACAATCCGGCTGTTTCGATCGACCTCGACAATTCCGAACCCTTGCGCCGAAGCGACGGGGACGGGCAGCGTCGCCACTGAGACGTCCGCTTCACGCTCCAGGTGGAAGCGGAGCATTTGACGAATGTCCATCCGATACACATGGTCCGCGCCGAATACAGCGACGATATCGGGAGCAAAGTCCCGGATCAGATTCAGATTTTGGAACACGGCGTCGGCTGTCCCTTCATACCACCCGGCCCCGGAGTTCATCTGCGGAGGCACGACCGTGACGAACTGCCGATCTCCATCGCCGATTCGCCAGGCCTTGCGCAGATGCTCGATCAACGACTGAGCGCGGTACTGCACCATTACATGCATGCCCAGGATGCCGGAATTGTAGAAGTTGCTGAGCACGAAATCGATGATGCGGTAGGTGCCACCGAAGGGAACCGCGGGCTTGCTGCGTGACTGGGTCAACGGCATGAGGCGCTCCCCTTTTCCCCCAGCCAGAATCAGCGCCAGCACTCGAGGCTGATGCACCCGCTCATCTCTTTGCATACACATCCTTACCGAGACATCCTACTCGGCTGCCGCCTAATCGGCCTGCCGCGCCGAAGGAGCGGGAGACGCCGGCCCATCGGAAGGGATTGCGCTGCCCGTTCACCGCACCTCGAGAATTGAATTCGATGTTCCGAACTCATTCATCGTGCGATTCGGATTGTCTGCATCGTCTTCCCATCGAGTCCCGTCGATCACGAATTTATACTGGTAGGTGCCGGGTGGCAGTTGTAAGCAGATATGCCAGGTCTCGCTGTCCTTCCGCTGTAACGGATGGCTCTCGACGTTCCAACCGTTGAACTCGCCTACAACTGCAACCGTCTTGGCGTCCGGCGCCGAAAGGGCCAAGTCGATCGAACGGGCCGTCGGCTCCTTGGCGCTTGTCTTCCGTTTGGGAGACTTTCCGGCGCCTTCCGCCGGCGTACCGGCCTCTCCTTTCCCTGTCCGCTTCGGCATTTCCTGCGTTCCCTCCAACGCTTACGTCCCGGTCCGGTAGTCTGCGCAGTTCGTCACACGGCACCACTGTTCGGTATGAATACCTGGCGCATGGGCCATCTTGGTAGGATCGACCTTACAAAAATCGGCCTACGAGGGCTACTGGCAAAAGCCCTAGGAAAGAAGCGGCGGTAGTACCTGCGCCGGTAAAATCTCTCAGCATGGAGAGGGTGCAGCTTCAGCTGAGAGATAGACCGCCACCGCAAATGGAGGAAGCACAAGGGTTCGTCCTGAGTCGCGAATATCAAGCGTGGGAGGGAACCCGCGCGCACCACTTTCTCCTGGTTCCAGCTGATCCCCCTGAAGCTTCAATGTCCAGGATCCCACCGGTCGGCGAAGCGTAATCGACCGGGCAGTTTCATTCAACCCGATCAGCAATAGGGCTTCCGGCCCCCGCTCCATCCAGCGATGCAGTGTCATGATCGGGCCATCCGCTTCGGACCACAGGGCATCGTGGTTACGGCCATCCGCCCCGGCGCCAAGCACGGGGAATCGTTTGCGCACATCCGTGAGCGCGCGGTACCACCGCAAGAGGTCCAGGGAACGCGCATCGGTCTGAGAGCCAGGATGCACCAGGCTCCGTGTGAAGGTGGAAACGGCGTAGGGATCCGGAATATCTTCCTCCCGCCAGCCAAAATGGGCGAATTCTTCGCGCCGCCCCTTCCTGACGGCATCAATTAATCCCGGATCGCTGTGATCGATAAAATACAGGAAGGGAGCTCGTTCGCCATATTCTTCTCCCATAAAGAGCAAGGGAATATTGGGAGACAGCAAGACCAGGGCTGCGGCGGCCTTCAAAGCCTCCGCCGGCAGTTGGGCGCTCAACCGCGCTCCGTCGGCTCGATTCCCCACTTGGTCATGATTTTGAGAAAACACGACGAATTGCGAGGGCATGATCAAGGCTGATGAATGCCCATGGCGGCGGCGGCGGAATTCGGAGTATCGACCGGTATAGACAAAGCCCTGTTGAATCGCCTGGGCCAGGTCGGCCATGCCGGTAAAATCCTGGTAATAGCCTTGATTTTCTCTGGTCAAGACGACGCGAAGAGCGTGGTGGAAGTCGTCATTCCACTGGGCATCACAGCCATGTCCGCCGAATGTCGCCGGCTTGATGACACGGGTGTCGTTGAGATCGCTTTCCGCGATTACATGCAGCGGGCGGCGCAACCGGGCCGCCTCGCCGTGTACGGCTTCACAAAGCTCCTGCAGCACGTGTTTGGCACTGAAGTCGAAAATTCCATGGATGGCGTCCAGCCGGAGCGCATCGACATGGTATTCGTTGATCCAGTACAACGCATTACTGATGAAGTATCGCCGAATGGGATCGCTGTCTCGGCCGTCATAGTTGATCGCCTGTCCCCAGGGAGTTCGATAGCGATCGGTAAAATAGGGTCCATAGTCGTGGAGATAATTTCCCTCCGGACCGAGATGGTTGTAGACCACATCCAACACGACCGCCAGGCCCTGCGCATGGCAGGCATTCACCAGTCGTTTGAATCCATCCGGACCGCCGTAGCTGTTTTGGGGCGCGAACGGATAGGCCCCGTCATAACCCCAATTGCGCGCGCCGGGGAACTGGGCGACGGGCATCAATTCCACGGCCGTGATGCCGACATCCTGCTTCAAATAGGTGAGATGAGGGATGATCGCATCGAAGGTGCCGGCCTCGGTAAACGTGCCGACATGCAATTCGTACATGACATAGTCGCGCAGAGCCGCGCCTCTCCACCCCTGATCCGTCCATTGGAAGAGATGCGGATCCACCACCGCGGAAGCCCCATGTACCCCGCCAGGCTGATAACGCGAGGCCGGGTCCGGTCTGGTCTTGTCGCGGTCAAGGACGAAAAAGTATCGACTGTCCGCCGCAAGTCCCTCTACAAACCCTTCAAAATATCCGGATCGGTTTGGCACGAGCGGCAGCAGCCGCTCCTGGGGCGCCGTGATCTTGACGGCGACGTCTTTCGCATAGGGAGCCCAGACCTTGAACCGCACGCCTGTGTTTTCAACGACCGTCGCCCCAATGTCGAGCCTATAGGATTGAGTCTCTGTCATAGATACCTTGCTCCTCCGGGTATCAATCATCCATGATACGAAAGGTCTTCTCCAAAATTCGCAATGCCTCAATGCAACTAGCAACATGACGTTCCTCTGGTTGGTGTATCATCTGACAGGGTCCCTGCTCAAGATGACCGTAACCGGCATCCTCGAAAGACTTCTTCCGCTGATCCTCGGTCCCCTCATCCGGCCCTACGCCGCCCACCCCCGAGCCTGCCGAGACAGGCTCTTTTCCCGGGGTTGTATGTGGAGCCTCCGAGCGATGCGAGAACGCCGCTGGCGGACTTTTTCCGTATCCTGCTGCCTGAACCGCGCCTCCGAATACCGCGCCATGGTCGCGATCGATGAGGTTCGAGCCGGTCTCTTGCTTGCGCTTCCCACATTCTCTCCCCTCGGTTGTGTCTCCTTCGGATGGCTCTATCTCTCCGCCTTCGCGCCGGCGACAGCGCGAGGAGCGGCGAAATGACCTCCGCTCTGCGAGGCAAGTCGGTGATCGTCGTGGGCGCAGGACTGGCCGGTCTCACGGCGGCGGTCGAACTGTCCCGAGATGGCGCCTCGGTGCTGGTGCTCGAAGCCCGCAACCGCATCGGCGGCCGGGTCTGGACCATCCGTGATGGTTTCACCGACGCTCAGCATGCCGAAGCCGGGGGAGAATTCATCGATGAAGATCATGCGGAGATTCGACAGCTGGCCCGCCGCCTGAACCTGCCGCTGGTTGCCGTGCTCAAACAGGGCTTCACCTTTGCCGCTCAGGCCAAGAATGCCGCCCCCCGGCTGACGGCCGGAACAGCCCTGTGGGCACGTCTCCATCGCCATCTCTCCCCCTTGATACGAGCCTATCGCCTCGCCGACCAACGGTGGGACAGTTCGGTCGCCCATCAACTGGCGAGGATCTCCGCCGCGCAATGGCTTGACAGCATGGGGGGCGGTGATGAGCTCGGGGCGATGGTACGAGGCCTCAAGGGATTTTTTCTCGTCGATCCCGCCGATCTCCCGCTGTTGCTCCTGGTCGAACAACTCATCGCCGGCTCTCCCGGGCAGGGCTGTTTGTATCGGGTGAGGGGAGGGAACGACCGGTTGCTGCGGGGTCTGTCAAACTTCCTCGGCGAGTCTATTCAACTCGACATGGAGGTGGTGAAGATCCGGCAGTCTCGAAGGAGCGTGTCCGTCACGGCTCGCGGGAGCCACGGCAAGCACAAAATGTTTCAGGCGGATTACGTCGTCGTGACGGCTCCCGCGACGGTCGTGCGTTCCCTCAGCTTCGACCCTCCCCTGCCGGAGCCACAGCGCCAAGCTATCTCGACGCTGGCCTATGGGCCGGCGACTAAGACGCTGCTCCAATTCAAGCGCCGCTTCTGGCGCGGCAGCCATCAGAGAAACGCTTACGCCACCGACCTGCTCGTGGGCACGATGTGGGACGCGAATGAGGAACAGCGGGGACGGGCGGGCATCTTCACGCTGTTGTCCGGCGGATCGGCCAGCCAGGCCGCGCAAGAACTTCTGAGACAGAAGGGCATTGAAGGAATCGTGTCAGAGCTGGCCTGGCTCGGATCTGCACCTGAGAACTTGCTCGGTTTCAAGCAGATCTGTTGGGAGCGCGATCCCTGGGCAGGAGGGGGGTATGCGGCCTATACGACATCCTATGATCCCTCGCTCCGTCAGTGGCTGTCACAACCTCACGGTCGTTGTGCCTTCGCAGGAGAACACACCAGCCTTCGCTGGCAGGGTTATATGAACGGCGCCGTCGAAAGCGGTCTGCGGGCGGCATTGGACATCATCACATCCGCTCAAGGCCACATCTGGAACCGGCCTCCTGCGTAGGCGCTCCACCAGCCTGCGGCGGTCTTCGCAGCCCCCAGGATCCAGAGCGGAACTCACGAACAAGAGCATCCTGCCCCGGTCAGCACATGCGCCGGGTGTCACCGTCGTTGATAGGGCGCGGACCTCGCCACAGAGGCCGCGCCCTATCCTGTTCGTCGACTAGCAGGCTGCGGAAAAACTTGATTTCTGCACAATACGCTGCGATCAGCTCACGTGGCATGCTGGTATCAAAATAGCGCGCAGGACGCGCAAAAAGGCCGTCCAGCAAGGCCGCAGCGAGCGAAGAGGCGACGCGTACTCGTTAGGTACGTGGAGTCTCTGAGCGATGCGAGAACGCCGCTGGCGGACTTTTTCCGCATCCTGCTAGAGTTTCCCGACTAGATCGAGGCTCGGCGTCAAGGTCGATTGTCCTGGCTGCCAGGCGGCGGGACAGACCTCCCCCTCCCCTTCCCGCACCCGTATCGCCGCCTGAAGCTTGCGGAGCATTTCTCCCGCATGTCGCCCGATACTGTTGTCATGCACCTCATAGGCCCTCAGGACGCCGTCCGGATCGACGAGAAACGTTCCTCGCAAGGCCACTCCTTCCTCTTCCAGATAGACACCGAATGCTCGACTGAGGGAACCGGTGGTATCGGCGATAAAGGGGAACTCAACGTTTCGGATCGTCGGGGAGCTGTCATGCCATGCTTTATGCACATAGGCGGAATCGGTGCTCACCCCGCAGACTTCAGCCCCCAGTTTTTTGAATTCTGGATAGAGTCGAGCGGTGTCAGCGAGTTCTGTCGGGCACACGAACGTAAAGTCTCCCGGATAAAACAGAAGAATGAGCCATCGTCCCCGAAACTCGTTCAAGATCACCGGCCGGATCTTGTCTTCGTGATAGGCCTGATAGGTCCCGTCTGGAATGATTTTCCCGATTGCAATCATGATTCCTTTCTCGATCTGGTGTGTGATCGTACTCCTCGCGCCAGCCTCAGTTCCCTTGCCGCTGCGGCAAAAGCGGAAAGCGGATCGCTGCCGACCCACGACGACGGCGCGCTAGGCAGCCTTGCCTGCGTCCCCACGCGCCTTCTATAACGCGCGCATGAATGCGACCAGCGCCGCCTTTTCTTCGCGATTGAGTTTGAGCCCTCCGACGATATTGAAAAACTCCACCGTGTCTTCCAGGGTCGGCAATCGCCCATCGTGGAAATAGGGCGGAGAATCCTTGATCCCTCGCAGCGCGAAGGTCTTGATGGGGCCGTCTGCTTCGGCGCCGAACCGTTCCAAGAACAGGTCGTGCATCATGTGGTCGGTATAGGCAGGCGGCTGATGGCAGGCGGCACAACGCGCCTTGCCGAAGAATAACTCCTCCCCCGCGATCTCCTGGTGATCAGCCCTGGTGCGATCCAGTCGTCCCGTCATGGGGTCGAGTTTCGGGGCCGGAGGAAAATCAATCATGTTTTGGATCTGCGCCATGTGGGCGACCTGGAGGCGATCGATGATGTTCATTCCTTTTTTGATGGCGCGTATTTGATCCCCGTTGAAATAGGCGGTCCGCTGCTCGAATTCCGTAAAGTCCTCCACCGACCGCAAGCTACGTTTTGAGCCGTGGATCTGCTGATTGAACATCCCCCGAATGCTGGTGGTATCCAACCGCAGCCGGTCCCGCTGAGGTCGAGTATCCGGGTTCAAATGAAATTGCCCGGTCGTATGGAAATTGACGTGGCAGTCCAGGCACGCAACCCCGAGGCTCGGCTTCGGGGATTTGCGATCCGGGGTCAAATTGAACTCTTCCTGGGGAAATTGCGTGACCAACATCCGGAGGCCGTCCAGCTGAACCGGAGTGATCAGGCCCCGGAAGAGGCGATCAAAATTCTCGGCGCTCAACACTTCACCCTGCGACACATCGCCCAATTCAGGGTGCGTCGTCAGAAAGATCGGCGGCGGAAATTCGGGAAGAAAACAATCCGGGAGATCGAAGTCGACGTCGAATCGTTCGAGACGCGGGAATTGCTCGATTTGTTTTTGCGGGAAAACCATGCCTCCTACATCATGTTTGACGTGGGGCAGCCGCATGAATCCGGCGGGAAACGCCTTCTGCTTGCGGATGTCCTCCGGACCCATCTCCGATAATTTGTCCCAGCCCAGGCCTTCCTTGAGCTGAACCGTAGGGCCGATCGGTTGCGGTTTTCCTTTCGTCATGATCACGCCGGAATGGCTTTTACAATCGAGCCTGTACCGGTCCTTGAGGAGGCGCGCCTGCTTGGCCATCACCTTGGGCTTGTCGGCGATATCTTTGGCCGTGGCTTCTTCCGCAATTTTCACGGCCGATTGACCGGACGGCGCGCCGAACAGGTCATAGGAAAAATCGACCCCGTCGAAGCCCTTTTCCTTCGTCTTCTCAATCGCCGAATGGTCCGGCCGCTTCTCATCCGTGCCTTTTTCGGCCTGGACGAGGGTTCCACTCGCATCGAAGAACAGCGCCGCGCCGGCGAGCGACAAGAGACCGAAGGGAAGGATCCACTTTTTGCGGAAGAGACGCATGACACCACCTCACTTGTTGTGTGAATGCACGGACGAACGGACCGGCTCACGCTCGATTTGTTTCGATCGCTCCCGCACTCTACGTAGCCACTCACATCTCTGCCCACTAGGGAGATCCCTTGCAACGAGCCTGAACCCCTCCCCGTACCTTCTGATCTAGCAGCTGAGGAAAACTCGATTTTTTCAAAATAGGCCGCGAGGCGCTCACATTGCATGCTGTATCAGAATAGCCCGCGGGATGCGCAAAAAGGCGACCTTCTTACCCGTCAAAGACGCGTCCTGTCCCAGGCAAGGCCGCAGCGAGATCCACGGCGCGAACATAATGAGCGCCACGTCTGTGGACGCCGGCGAGACGGTGAGCCGGCCGTGTCCTGGAGGCGAAGCGTAGTCATTCTTACCCGCCCTCTGAGCCTGCCGAGACAGGCTCTTTACCCAGGGGCGGTACGTTGAGCCGCGGAGCGATGCGAGAACAAAGCTGGCGGACTTTTTCACACATCCTGCTAGGGATGCTCCTAGTGCCGAACGGCTACAAGAGCTTCTACCATGCCCTTCACTAACCGAAAGAGGTGAACACATGCGCTGTGATCGATGCCGCAGTATGATGTTTCCTGTGGAACTCCGAGATGGGGATGGTGGGCTTATGAATCATCAGGCCGCAGCCTGGCGTTGCTTCGCCTGTGGTGAGATTGTCGATCAACTCATTTGCATGAATCGGGATCGCGCACAGGGTCACAAGGAGGACTGGCCTAAAAGAGGAGCGAGAATCCGTATCGGCGTGGCAAGTGTGGTGCGTTGAGACATTCTGACGCGTACCGGGAGAGACGATCTTCGAGCTGCTTAGTCTTCGTCGTCGATGCCCATCGTCAGACCCTGGACGGAGGAACCATCCGACATCACGATCAGGCAGGCGATTTCCCACAGATCGCCGGCGATCATGTCCGGCCATCGCATGGCAGACATGTCCCATCCCGTCTCGTTCCCATCGGTCAGGAGTACGGTTTTGCATCCCACCAACCGTCCGGCCTCAATGCTATCCAGCCGGTCACCGACCATCCACGACTGGTTCAGATCGAGATGAAGCGTCTCCGTCGCCTGCAGTAACGGCGTAACCTGCTTGCTCACATGTTCCCGACGTCGCCCGGGGGAGCCTGCCGGCCAGGTGACCGCGCCACCGATTCGCTGCGCTTCCTGGCACTCGGCGTATACCGGAGCTCTGTCCGACGTGAACAGCACAACCGTATACCCAGCCAGCGTCAGCAAGCGGAGCGCCTTCCATTCTTCGGAATTGAGGGCCGGAGAAGAAGGAGACTCTGCGCCGCAGTCCTTGCTGCCGACCATACCCATCGTTGCGAAAAAAACCGCCTTGTCATTCATCTGACGCCTGGCAATTCAACGACTTTGTTTTGAAGTCATCCGTCCACTCGACCCTGGAGCGGGACTGGCTCAGGGCGTGAGCACCACCTTGATACAGGAATCTTCCTTATGACAGAACAAGTCGTAGGCCTCAGGCGCGCGGCTGAGGGGAATGCGATGGGTAATCAGAAAAGACGGATCGATCGCTCCCGACTGAATCAACTCAAGGAGCGGGCGCATGTATCGATGAACATGTGTCTGGCCCATCTTGAAGGTCAAGGCCTTGCCGAATGCCGCTCCGAATGGAATATGGTCAATAAAGCCGCTGTAGACGCCGGGAATCGAAATAGTGCCGCCTTTTCGGCAGGCATAGATGCATTCACGCAGGGCGATCGGCCGGTCTGATTCCAGGTACGTAGACTGTTTCACCCGGTCGTACCAGGCTGCCAATGTCGTCCCATGGGCTTCCATGCCCACGGCGTCGATGCAGGCATCCGGACCGCGGCC
>JAJONL010000165.1 GCA_021323395.1 Nitrospira sp. | reverse complement strand
CGCCTGCTCGGCTCCCATGGTGAGGCCCACCGCATCGAACTGCGCGCGCAATTGTTCGCCCGTAATGTCTGTGCCGACGGTGACGCCCGTCTTGAATTCGACGCCTTCCGCCTTGAGCTGCTCCAGGCGGCGGTCGATCACCCACTTTTCCATTTTGAAATCGGGAATCCCGTAGCGAAGCAAGCCGCCGATGCGGTCGGCCTTTTCAAAGAGCGTCACAGTATGACCGGCGCGCGCAAGTTGCTGGGCCGCCGCGAGCCCGGCTGGACCGGATCCGACGATTGCCACGGTTTTTCCTGTTTTGGCCACCGGCAGAACCGGAAATACGAGGCCTTCATTGAACCCGCGATCGATGATGTTCCACTCGATCACGCGGATGGACACCGGCTCTTCGTTGATGCCGAGCACACAGGCACCTTCGCAAGGAGCCGGACAGAGGCGGCCGGTGAATTCCGGAAAGTTATTGGTCGTGTGCAGCGCTTTTAGGGCATCCTCCCACCGCCCCCGATACACGAGATCGTTCCATTCGGGTATGAGGTTGACGACGGGACAGCCGGTGTTTCCCTGACAAAACGGCACGCCGCAATCCATGCAGCGCGCCCCCTGAATCTTGAGCCTGTCCTCGGAGATGGGCTCGTACATCTCCTTCCAATCGAGCACCCGGAGCTCGACCGGTTTACGCTTCGGGCCCTCGCGGGCGTATTTCATGAAACCTTTCGGATCACCCATCTCTTAGTCTTTCGTATTTCGTCGTTCGCTAGCGCTTCACGCGTCACGAGCGGCTTCATAGTCGACCGGCATGATCTTGACGAATTTCGGCAGCGTGGCATCGAATGCATCGAGCACCTGTTTTGCCTTTCGGCTGCCCGTATACATGAAATGCTTCGTGATCAGATCGTGCAGCTGCCGCTTGTCTTCCTTCGCTGAAACCGGCTCCAGCTCGACCATGCCCGTATTGCACCGGCTCTGAAATTTCCCGACATCGTCCAGCACGAAGGCGACGCCCCCGGACATGCCTGCCGCAAAATTGCGCCCGGTTCGACCGAGCACCACCACCACCCCGCCGGTCATGTATTCGCAACCGTGATCACCCGTGCCTTCGACGACAGCGCGTGCACCGCTGTTTCGCACGGCAAACCGCTCGCCCGCCATCCCGTAGAAGTAGGCTTCACCTTGCGTCGCTCCATACAGCGATGTATTCCCGATGAGAATCGTCTCCTCCGGATTATACAAAACGTTCTTCGGCGGATAGACAATGATCTTGCCGCCGGACAAGCCCTTACCGATATAGTCGTTGGATTCCCCTTCCAAGGTGAGCGTCACACCCCTGGCCAGAAAGGCCCCAAACGATTGCCCGGCCGACCCGGTGAACTTGATCGAGATGGTGTCCTCCGGCAATCCTTCCAACCCATACTTCTTTGCGATCTTGCTCGAAAGGACCGTGCCTGTGGTGCGGTTCACGTTCTTGATCGGCAGGTCGAGCTTGACCTTCTCGCCCCTCTCAATGGCCGAATTGCAGAGTTCAACGAGCTTGTTATCGAGAATGCAGTCGAGCCCATGGTCCTGCATCTGCACGCAATAGCGCGGCACCTCCGGTGCCACATCCGGCATGGTCAACAACGGTGTCAGGTCCAGTCCCTTGGCCTTCCAGTGGTCGACGGCCTTCGTGATCTTGAGTTTGTCCACTCGACCGACCATCTCGTTGATGGTGCGGAACCCCAGCTTGGCCATCAACTTTCGCGCCTCTTCGGCGACCAAGAACAAATAGTTCACGATGTGTTCGGGCTTCCCGTTGAACTTCTTCCGCAGCTCCGGATCCTGGGTGGCGATCCCGACGGGGCAGGTGTTCAAATGGCACTTGCGCATCATGATGCAGCCTTCGACGATCAACGGCGCTGTCGCAAACCCATACTCTTCGGCACCGAGCAAGCTCGCGATGACCACATCTCGCCCTGTTTTCATCTGGCCGTCCGTTTCGACGCGGATGCGCCCCCGCAAGTCGTTGAGGACAAGCGTCTGGTGCGTTTCCGCGAGACCCAGCTCCCAGGGAATGCCGCCATACTTGATCGAGGAGAGCGGCGAGGCGCCGGTTCCGCCGGAATCACCGCTGATCAGGACCTTATCCGCATGGGCCTTCGATACGCCTGCTGCGACGGTACCGACACCCACTTCCGCGACGAGTTTCACGGAGACGGCAGCGTCCGGATTGGAGTTCTTAAGGTCAAAGATGAGCTGCGCTAGGTCTTCGATTGAATAGATGTCATGGTGCGGCGGCGGCGAAATGAGCTGTACCCCGGGCGTCGCGTAACGGAACTTCGCGATATTTTCGTCGACTTTGTGGCCCGGCAGCTGGCCGCCCTCACCCGGCTTGGCGCCCTGCGCCATTTTGATCTGCAATTCGCGCGCATTCACCAAGTAGTGCGCGGTCACCCCGAAGCGGGCCGATGCGACCTGCTTGATATAGCTGTTCTTGGAATCGCCGTTCGGCAACGGTTTGAACCGTTCCGGATCTTCGCCGCCTTCGCCGGTGTTGCTCTTGCCGCCCAAACGGTTCATCGCGATCGCCAACGTCTCATGCGCTTCTTTGCTGATTGACCCGAACGACATCGCCCCGGTGTTGAACCGCTTGACGATTTCGCGCGCGGGCTCCACTTCTTCGATGGGCAGCGGGGTCTGATCGAATTTAAAATCAAGGAGGCCGCGCAGGTTGGATCGGTGCCTGCTCTCGTCGTTCACAAGCTGCGCAAACTCGGCATAGGTCGTTGGATCATTCGACTTGCTGGCGTGCTGCAGCTTGTAAATGGTGTCGGGGTTCCAGTTATGGTGCTCTCCCTGGATCCGATAATGTATCTCGCCGCCGAAATCGAGCTGCCGGATGGCGGCAGGCTCGTACGCCACGCGATGCCGCCGGAGGGTCTCTTCGCCGATCTCCCGGATCCCGACGCCTTCCACGCGTGACGGCGTGCCGCTGAAATAGCGGTCGATAATCTCGTGGTTCAATCCGATCGCCTCGAAAATCTGCGCGCCGCAATATGACTGCACGGTTGAGATGCCCATCTTCGAGAAAATCTTGAGGAGGCCTTTGTTGATCGCCTTGATGAATTTGCCTTCCGCCGTCTGCGCATCGAGCCCTTCCGGCAGATAGTTGTCGCGCTCCATGTCCACGAGCGATTCGAACACGAGATAGGGATTGATGGTTCCGGCGCCGTAGCCGATCAGGCAGGCGAACTGATGGACGTCCCGGGGCTCGCCCGTTTCGAGAATCAATCCCACCTCGGTTCTGGTACACTCGCGCACAAGATGGTGATGAACTGCAGAGATGCCCAGCAGACTCGGAATCGGCGCCCACTCTTCGTCGACGCCGCGGTCACTCAGAATCAGGAACTTGTAGCCATCCTTGATCGCTTGAGACGCGTCTCTGCACATGACGTCCACCGCGGCGCCCAATCCGTCGGGTCCTTCGGCGACACGGAACAGCATGCGCAGGGTTTTGCTCTTGAAATGCGAATCGGAGATGCCGCGGATTTTTTGCAGGTCGGCATTGGTGAGAATCGGCTGTTGCACCTTGATCCGGCGGCAGGACTCCGGCGACTCGTCCATCAAGTTGGGCTTAGGACCGATGTTCGTCACGAGCGACATGACGAGCTGCTCGCGGATCGGATCGATCGGCGGATTCGTCACCTGGGCGAAGAGCTGTTTAAAGTATTTGAACAGCAGTTGGGGGCGGTCGGACAACACCGCCAAGGGCGTATCGGTCCCCATCGATGAGATGGCTTCTTCGCCGGTCACGATCATCGGCGTGATGACCATTTTGAGCTCTTCGACCGTGTACCCGAATGCCTGCTGCCGCTGGCGGATCGTCGGATGGTCCGGCTGCGGGACGTTCAACGGTTCCGGGAGTTCGTCGAGCGACACGCCGTACTGCGTGACCCAACTGCGATAAGGCTTGCGGCCGACGATATCGGCTTTGATCTCCTCATCGTCGATGATGCGGCCCTCCACGGTGTCGACCAGGAACATGCGCCCGGGCTGCAGCCGGCCCTTCAAACGGATGTGTTTCGCCTCGGCGGGCAGCACCCCTGCTTCCGACGCCAGCACGACCGTGCCGTCCGTGGTGACCTGATAGCGGCAGGGACGGAGACCGTTGCGGTCCAGCGTCGCCCCGATCATCTTGCCGTCCGTGAAACAGACCGCAGCCGGGCCGTCCCACGGCTCCATCATGGCGGCGTGATATTGATAGAACCCTCGGCGATCCAAATCCATCTGGGCATTGGCGACCCACGGCTCGGGAATCAGCATCATCATCGCGTGGGGCAGCGACCGGCCGCCCAGCAGGAGAAACTCGAGCGCATTGTCGAGGCAAGCCGAGTCGCTCTGCTGCTCGTAGACGATGGGAAACAACTTTTCCATGTCCTTGCCGAACAACTCCGAATGGAGCCGCCCCTGCCGGGCCTTCATCCAATTCACATTGCCCTTCAGGGTGTTGATTTCGCCGTTGTGGCAAATGTAGCGGTAGGGATGGGCGAGCGGCCAGGTTGGAAACGTGTTGGTGCTGAAGCGCGAATGCACGAGCGCCAGCGCGCTGACCATGCTGATGTCTTTGAGATCCGGATAATACGCCGCCATTTGGTGCGGCAGCAGCAAGCCTTTGTAGACGATCGTGCTGGCAGAGAGACTCGGGATGTAGAAATGTTCGCGGCCCTGGATGGCCGATTCCCGGACGGCTTTTTCGACCAGCTTGCGGATGACGTAGAGTTTTCGTTCAAATTGCGCGTCGTTCAGCATGTCGCGAGCAATGAACACCTGGCGCATGAAGGGCTCGGTCTTACGGGCCTGCACGCCGATCGTGTCGCTCTTGACCGGCACGTCCCGCCATCCGAGCAGCCGTGAGCCTTCTTCCTCGATGATGGTGCGGAACAAGCTTTCACATTGCTGCCGGGCAGCGGCATTGGGAGGCAGAAACACCTGGCCCACGCCATACTCGCCGGCTCCGGGAAGGCTCACGCCGGCATCGCCTGCCGCACGCCGCAAAAATTGATGAGGGACTTGCAAAAGTATTCCCGCGCCGTCGCCGGTACAGGGATCACATCCCTGCGCGCCACGGTGGGTGAGATTTTCGAGCACTTGCAGGCCCTGGCGGATGATGTCGTGCGATTTGTGACCTTTGATGTTGACGACAAATCCAATCCCGCAC
>JAJONL010000004.1 GCA_021323395.1 Nitrospira sp. | reverse complement strand
CCGTAGTCCCGACAGGCTCCACCACCGGTGGACCGTGCGAGCAGGAAGGTCGTTTGCCGTCGCCGGCAAACGACCTTCGTCGTTTCACAGATCCTGCGCCGGCCGGCTCGCGCGAGCTCCTGCTGCATCACAAAATCGTTTCCTGGTAAAATGCCCGCATTGCTGCTTGAGAGGGTCAGTCCTTATGCGCCGTGTGAGTCTGATCATCGGAGTGCTTGCCATCGGCCTTGCCATTGCCGGATACGTGTTTTTTAACGGCGAACGGCGAGCCCCGGTGCGTTATCGCACCGTGCCGGTCGAACGAGGGACGATCATCTCGCTCGTGACCGCGACGGGCACGATCAACCCTATCACGACGATTCAAGTCGGCAGCCAGGTGTCGGGCATGATCGAAAGCCTCCACGCCGATTTCAATTCCAAGGTGAAGGCCAATCAGGTGGTGGCGCGGATCGATCCCTTTCCCTACCAGGCCAGGCGCGATCAAGCGGTCGCGAGTCTCGCCAATGCAAAGGCGGCGTTCGACAAGGCCCGAATCGATCTGGCGCAGCGCCGACGGGAACTGGATCGGGCCAAGTCGCTGATCGGACAACAATTCATCTCGCAAAACGAAGTGGATGTCGCTCTGACGGCTTCCGAAGGCGCTGTGGCGCAACTGAAAGTGACGGAAGCCGCCGTCAAGCAGGCGGAGGCGATGCTGCAGGCCGCCGAATTGGACCTGAAATACACGGTGATCCGCTCACCGGTTGACGGCGTCGTTATTTCCCGCCTAGTCGAGGTCGGGCAGCGCATCTCCGCCAGCTTCTCTATTCCCACTCTGTTCCTGATTGCAGAAGATGTGACCAAGATGCAGGTCGATACCAACGTCAGCGAAGCCGACATCGGTGGAGTGGCGGAAGGAAAGGAGGCCTCCTTTACGGTCGATGCCTATCCTGGAGAGCGATTTCACGGGCGGGTGCGGCAAGTCAGAAATGCGCCGATCAATATTCAGAATGTCGTCACCTATGATGTGGTAGTCGAATTCGAAAACCCGGAGTTTCGCTTGAAGCCCGGCATGACGGCGAATGTGGCGATTATCGTGGCCAAGAGAGAACAGATCCTGAAGGTGCCGAATTCCGCCCTGCGGTTCAATCCGCCCAAAGGAGTTCGCGAAGATGTTGTCGCCGTCAGACCGGCGGGCGGCACATCTGGATCGTCGAGCCGTCACCGAGTTCTCTGGAAGCAGAACGCGGCCGAGGAACTGGAGCCGGTCCCGGTTGAGGTAGGTATCTCCGACGGGACACATTCCGAAATCACCACCGCTGAGATGAACGAGGGAGATCAGGTGATTATCGGTCTCGATTCTGTCCGCGGAGATCGCCAAGGCGGGGATCTTCCTCCGGGGTTCGGATCTGGGCAGCAGCGTGGTCCGCGCCGTGGTCGCGGACTGTAATGAAAGCTCAATATTCAGTTTTCGCGCTCAATACCGAACGGTCGATGGTGCATTGCAGTGGCTCATGATTCCTAAACGGATGAAGTTGTCGCTATGGGTTCCTTGATCGTCTGCGAAAACATGTGGAAGATCTACCGCGTGGGCGACGTGGAAGTGCAGGCCTTGCGCGAGATCAATCTGAGCATCGATCGGGGTGAATTCGTCGCGGTCATGGGGACCTCCGGATCGGGAAAGTCGACGCTCATGAATATTCTTGGTTGTCTGGACCAGCCGACTCGCGGACGATATCAGCTCGATGGAATGGATGTGGGCACGGCAAAACCGGATCTGCTGGCGGAGCTTCGCAACCGGCAGATCGGGTTCGTGTTCCAAAGCTTTAACCTAATTCCCAGGACCAGCGCGTTGGAAAATGCCCAGCTCCCGCTGTTATATCGTGGAGATCCCCTCAAGGAGCAGCGAAAGCAGGCCGCCGCGGCCTTGCAGCGGGTCGGGCTTTCCGGCCGGGAACAACATTATCCCTCTCAGCTTTCCGGCGGCCAGCAGCAACGCGTGGCCATTGCACGGGCATTGGTTGGAACCCCTTCCCTTCTCTTCGCGGACGAACCCACCGGCAATCTCGATACCGCCTCCAGTCGGGAAATCCTGGATATCCTGGCGGAGCTCAATCGCGAGGACGGCATTACCATCATTCTGGTGACGCACGAACCGGATATTGCGGCCTACGCCGCCCGTGAACTCGTCATGAAGGATGGGAAGATCGTGCAGGACGTTCGGCGGGTTGCACACTTGTCTGTCGTGCGATAGGACACGATGCTCGGATTTATGCTGCTGACCGTCATGACGGCATTGCGGGTGCTCAGTCGAAATCGATTGCGCGCCGGCTTGACGATGCTGGGTATCGTGATCGGGGTGGGTGCCGTCATCGCGATGGTGAGCATCGGACAGGGCGCTCGCGCGGCGGTCCAGGCGCAGGTGGCGAGCATGGGGACGAACGTCATCATCATCATGCCGGGGTCCACCACCGTGAGTGGCGTGCGGGGTGGACAGGGTGGGGCGGTTACGTTGACGGTCAGCGATGCCGCCGACCTCAAAAAGCGGAGCCCCCTGCTGTCCGACACCGGCTGGGCGAGGCGTGAAGTGATTCAGATCGTGAATGGGAACCGGAATTGGAATGGGCCCGTCAACGGTATTTCGCCGAGCTATCTCACGATCCGCGATTGGTCGTTCGTGAGCGGGGGCGCGTTCACCCAGGCCGATATGGACGCCGCAGCCCGCGTGGCGTTAATCGGACAGACGACGCTGGAAAATTTGTTTGATCCGAGCGAGGAGGCGATCGGCGCGACGATCCGGATCAAGAACGTGCCGTTCCAGATCGTCGGCGTCCTGGCGCCAAAGGGCCAATCGGCACAAGGTTCCGACCAGGATGATGTGCTCTTCATTCCCTTCACCACGGCGGAACGGAAGGTCTTCGGGAGTCAGTTTTTGGGTTCGGTGGGAGCCTTATTTGCCTCCACGGAACAGAGCGCCGATTTGCCTGAGGCAGTGGAGCACGTTCGGGAAGTGCTGCGCGGCCGTCATCGGCTGCAGTCTGAGCAGGCCGATGATTTTACCATCCGTACGCAGGTCGATATCGGGAAGGTGCAAGAAAGCACGGGTCAGACCCTCACGGTCATGCTGTTTGCCATCGCCTCGGTGTCGCTGCTGGTCGGCGGCATCGGCATCATGAACATTCTCCTGGTCTCGGTCACGGAGCGTACCAGGGAGATCGGGGTGCGCATGGCGGTCGGCGCCAAGCGTGTGCATATCCTGATGCAGTTTCTGATCGAGGCCGTTACCCTGAGTTTGGTCGGCGGAGTGATCGGGGTGATGGTCGGCATCATCGGCGCCCGGCTTACGACCGCAATTGCGGGATGGCCCACGATCATTTCTCTGGATTCCATCGTCGGCGCCTGTATTTTTTCCTTGGCCGTCGGACTTTTTTTCGGCCTCTATCCGGCTAACAAGGCCGCTCGGCTCAATCCCATCGACGCATTGCGGTACGAATAGCGCTCAAGCCGATCGGCAGAGCTGGGCGTGTCGAGGCAGGGAGGGGGGCGAAGGAGCGACGCAGGTGAAGATCAGCGAACAGCCTGTTCCAATTCCGCCGGTATCGTTCCAATGACTGAAGAAATTTCGCGTACCGGAGCCTGCTCATCCTGATTGGCGAGGTCAATGACGAGCGGAACGATATATGGCGTGCCAGTCGGATCGTGTGTAATGGTGATGATGGGTTGATGCAGCTTGCGGGAGTTGATGACGGAGACGACCGCTCGTTCCCCCGTGGTCAGTGCCACATAGCTGTAAACCGGGTAAATACCCAGTACTTTGACGAAAAGCGAAACCAATCGGTTTTCATATTTTCCTTCCTGCCCTTCCTGGTAGAGGCGCTGTAACGACTGGTGTGGAGTCAGTGGCGAGGCGCCGCCGAATCCCGTCAGCAGCTCATCGTAGCGGTCCGTCACCATGACGATCCGCGTCATGTCCGAGGTGAACGCTCCTCTGGTCTCAGCCGGAAATCCGCTTCCATTCAAGTAGGCATGATGTTCCGCCACGATTTGTTCGATGGCGGGAGAAAATCCCCCTTGACGTTCGAGCAGGATCGCACCGGAGCGAGCGTGAGATTCATGGATCCGTCGGTCATGAGCCGATAGGGTGGTCGAGGTATCGTGAACACGCTTGAGGATGGTCGGCGGCACCTGCAAGAGGCCGATATCGTGTAGGAGCGCACCGGTGGCCAGGTCCTGGAGCGCAAACAGATCGTATGCGGCGGCATGGGCGAGAATCATCGAAAAACTGCAGGTCGCGAGGGCATGTTCGCTGAGAGAGTCGTTCCCATCGCGGCCTTGGCTAAAGGCTATAAACAGGGCATGAGTCGTCAGGGTCTTGGCCACCGCGTCGATTTCATGAATGATATGCCGGGCTTTTTCAGGATCGACGATGCCCGTCTGAGCGATCTGTGAAAAGGTCGAATGGACTGATCGTTCCAATTGCTGTCGCGCCGCCCGTGCGTCCTGCAGTTCCTGCGTCATCCAAGCGAGGGAGCGTACCGGGGGGGCGCCGGCCGGCCCGGGAGAACCAGGTTGCAGGATCAACGTCGGCTTGGCCGAAGCAGGATGGGCGGTTGTGGGCAAGTCGATGCCGCGAGCAGGATCGATCGCGAGCTGTTTCACCCCGGCGCGGCGCAACTTTTCAATCTGCTCGTCCGTTCGGATCAGAAACGAATGCCGCAAAAAGGGCGAACGAAACCAGGTTACGTCGAGTTTAGCAACGTGCATGCCTACTCGAAGCGCGTCGATGGTGATGGATCGGTAGGCCATAGAATCTGAGAATGTGCTATCTGCGCCCGCCAGAGGCCGTCACTCGCGCCTATCGCTCTCGTTGCTTGTGAGCTGAACTCTTCGGCGGAACGACATCTGATGCGGCGAGTGCGAGGGGCGTTGCGAGTGCGGGTACTGGGCGCGGCGCAATCGACAACCGTATGTTCATGCGGGGATTATCCCGGTCTTGAAGTTTGTAGAGGTGGATCTCCACCACCCGGTTATCGTTCACTCCCAGCCCTTCACACAAGGCGTCTTGCGCGATCTTGAGCCCGCCATCGGTATCCCGGCGAAGCGCCGATGCGAAGAAAAAATGAATCGACAATGAGAGGCTCGTCTGCCGTAAGAGTTGTCCTAGAGTAGCACGATGGGGCGATTGAGCAAGCGCAACAAGAATTTGTCGTCCTACGAGGTCCTTGTACGCGCGTCCTTTGGCGGAGAGCAAACGACGTCCCTTGACGGTGGCATACTGGTGATTCACGCTGGGGGGGACTGGTAGTGTCAGTTCAATCGAGTCGTGGGCTACCCGCACTGTCGGTTCAAGGACGATCGGCTGGCGCACCGACTGTCGGCCTGTGACGGATGCGCGGGAGAGGACTCGCGTATTTAATGGATGCGGAGGCTCCTGGGCGGATGGACGAAACGATGTAGATCGGAGCGGAATGGGAGTTTGTCTGAGACGGGACACGCGGCGCAAGGCCTGCCTATTCGCACTAGAGAAGATTTTGAATCTTAGCCATATCCTGCTCGTACCGGTCTTCGGTCCTGGTGAGGTACCGCCGCCATTCCGCCGGACTCCAAATCTCCAGGCGGTGATACATTCCCACGAGGAAGATTTCCTGATCTTCATCCATCGGGACGAGCTTACGAAGGCGGCTCGGAATCAACACACGGCCTGCCTTGTCGATGTCGGACGCGCCGGCCTGCGACATCACATGATGCATGAACAGGCGGCTCTGGTCCTCGTCGAGGGTGGTCCTGGTCCGCTCCAGCACTTGTCCCCATTCCTTGGCCGAGTACATCCAGAGGGTCTGCTCGGTATTCCTGAGGAACATCACCTGATTGCCCTCGCTTTCGAAACGTTCTCGAAGGGGCGAAGGGATCAAGAAGCGTCCCTTTTCATCTACTTTGCAGAGGTATTCGCCGGCGAACATTATCGGCATTCTCCGGTTATGGCCGTGGAAGGGAGACGGAACGCTCTCGGAGCCATCGCTCCAGATCCGTCCGTACGAACCGCCATTCCTTGCCCAGCTTGAAGCCAGGTAGATGACGTTCCTGAATATAGCGGTACAGGGTACGAGGACTGACCTTGAGATACCGGCACGTCTCTGCCACCGTGAGCAGCTCGTTCTTGAGATCGGTCGTCATGGAGATCCGGTGGAAGTATCGATGAGAACATAGAAGTCAGCCATGTGATCATTCTGGGCTGATGGTAGGAGACAAGGCCAATCCTGTCAAGCGAATATTCATGACAATGTAGGTCAGTCGAAGTCGGTAGAGCCCATATCTGCGGAGGAGTGCGACCCTTCCTCCATGGCGGACTCGACCTCGTCTCCCAGGTCTTCGCCCATTTCCTGCCCCATTTTTTTCATGAATCGGGCCATGCTCTGGGGGTCGTTCTCATCCAAGCCGCTCAGATGGCTAGGGTCGGCCAAGGCCTCGAGTCGTGTCTCTTCCGACTTGGGGGAGGCAAACCGAGACATGAGCCGTTCCATATCGGGACTGTGGCAGTGACCGCAAGATTGTGCCGGCGGGTTGCTGATGCTCATGACCAAGCGACTGGTCGGCTTTCCACATTGGCGGCAGCGATACTCATAAATCGGCATGGTTAGATCCTCTGGTGTTCTAGCTGGTGACGGCTGCCGGCGGCAGTGATGAATCCGGCACCATGCCTCTATCGACCGAACGGGCGAGGGCCAGGACCGCCACCTCTCGAGCTCCCGCCTCCAGAATGACTTTGGCACATTCATTGACGGTGGTGCCGGTAGTGAACACATCATCAATGAGCAGGACGCGCTTGCCGCTGACTTCTTTGGGATCGCGCAGGTCAAACGCCTTGCGAAGGTTCTGCAGACGAGCCGAACGCGGAAGCGTAATTTGCGGATCGGTATCGATCCTCCGGAGCAGGTTCCGATAGGAGACCGGCCGCCGTATGACAGGACCGACGCGGTCGGCGAGGAGCAGAGATTGATTGAATTCTCTCTGACGGAGGCGGTGAGGATGGAGAGGGACGGGCATCAGCAAGTCCGTGTCCAAATTACTGGGGATGGCTCGGGCGAGCAGCATTCCCAACGAATCCGCCAGGGCTACCTTGCCCCGATACTTGAAGAGGGCGATGGCGTCTTGTAACGGTGGAATATAGGCATAGGCAGCCCAGACGTGCGTATAATGCGGGTTACGTGTGCGGCAGTCATGACATTCGTGCGTCGGACTCGAGGCCGTGGCCGCGGCAAAGGGCCGGCGGCAACGCGGGCAGGCCGGCCCTTGCAGCGGTCGAATGTATCCCCAACATTGGCGACAGAAAAATGGAACGGGATCGTCCGCGAGAGGTTGATTGCAGGTGGTGCAATCTAACGGCAACAAGAGTCGTGAGGCCTGTCGACAAATGGCTGTGATCACTGGTCGAGATCTCTTCTGGCGTGTCACTCAGAAGCCTGTGGATATCGTTCAGGATTTTGTACGGAAAACCCTTCCCCCTGTCAAGGTTGTGAGCCGTAAAGAGGGTATGGTATACGACCGTTCAACCTGCGTCTGAGAGATTCCCACGGACTTGACAGGTTGACGCTTCACTCTCGCCACTTCGTGTCCAACGGTCCTAACGGCATGCAAGACCCTTCCAAGACGCTGGTGTGCGTACAGAAACTCTCGAAAGAGTATAGCCGGGGGCAGACGGCGGTCTGCGCCTTGCAGGATGTCACTCTCGATGTGAAGGCGGGTGAGTTTTGCGCATTCGTGGGACCCAGTGGCTGTGGGAAGAGTACGTTACTCAATCTCATTGGAGGGTTGGACCGCCCCAGCTCCGGCCATATTTTGATTGAGAATCGGTCAGTGACTAACGCGAGTGCTGCTGAGTGGACTCGCCTGCGGCGAGAGATGATCGGGATTGTTTTTCAAGCATTTCATCTGATTCCGGGTCTGACGGTGGCGGAGAATGTCGCCTTGCCGTTGTTACTCAAGGGGGAAGAGGGGGCGTCGGTTGCGGATCGCGTCAATCACGTTCTGCAAGCCGTGGGGATGGAGGCTCGTCGCTCGCATCGTCCGAGTGAACTGTCGGGTGGCGAACAGCAGCGTGTGGCTATCGCCCGCGCCATCGTACATCGGCCGCGACTCATCCTGGCCGATGAACCCACGGGCAACCTGGATTCAAAGCAGGGCGCCGACATCGTCAGATTATTTCGCGCGCTCCTCGAACGTTTCGGCCACTCGGTGTTGCTGGTGACGCATAGCGAGGCTGCGGCGGCGGCAGCTGACTATGTGTGGCACATGCGGGATGGTCGGTTGATGAACTGTGTTAGGCAGGAGTCCATATAAACATCCTGCTAAGCGAAAGGATCAGCATGGATCTGAGCACCACCATTGCCGGAGTGAAGTTTCCCACTTGTTTCATGAATGCATCCGGAGCGCTCTGCGTGACCCGTGAGGAGCTGTTCGCGTTGGGCCGGTCCCGCGCCGGGGCCATCGTGACCAAGTCAATGACGGTGGAGCCACGTGTGGGGAATCCCGAACCGCGTTATTACGGTTTTCCTGGAGGCTCGATCAATTCGATGGGACTCCCGAATCTCGGGTACCGGGCCTATGCCGAACTTATTCCCGACCTCAAGCAATTCGGCAAACCGGTCATTGCCAGTATCGCCGGACTCTGCGAAGAGGACTTTCTCACCATGGCGCGGGTGATCAATCAGGCCCTGCCCGATCTCATCGAAGTGAATCTCTCTTGCCCCAACATTCCCGGCAAGCCGCAGATCGCGTACGATCCGGCTGATTCAGAACGGCTGCTGAAGCGTGTGCGTCCGCTCATTACCGTTCCCATGGGGGTGAAACTGCCGCCCTATTTCGATCCGGCCCATCATGCCGTCATGGCTGAGGTGATTCGGCGTAGCGGTGTGGACTATTTGAATCTGATCAATTCAGTCGGCAACGGACTCGTCGTCGATCCCAAACGAGAAACCCCGGTCATTAAGCCCAAGGGAGGGTTTGGTGGTCTGGGAGGCTCGCTCATCAAGCCCGTGGCGCTGGCGAATGTCCGGGCTTTCTGGAAATTGTTGGAAGGGCACATGCCCATCATTGGAACCGGCGGGGTCGCTCGCGGGGTGGATGCGTTTGAGCATGTGCTCTGCGGCGCATCCGCCGTTCAGGTGGGCACGCTATTAGTGGAAGAGGGGGTCGCGGTGTTTGAGCGGTTGGAGCGCGAATTGAGAGAGGAACTGGTTAAGCGCGGGAAACAGTCGCTGGAGGAAAGTCGGGGAAAATTAAGGGAGTTGCCGGGCTAGAGATCCGCCGCCTCGTGAGACCTTGGCAGGATTATTTAAAGGCGAAATTTTTAGGAAGGAAACCCTGCTGCAGCGCTTGTCGGAGCAGTTGGGCCACGTTACGTACCTTGAGTCGCCGCATCAGGTTGAATCGGTGCACCTCGACCGTCCGCACACTGATTTCGAGACGGCGGGCAATATCGCGATTCGTATTGCCTTGCGACACGAGTTTGAGAATTTCTTTCTGTCGAGGCGTCAGCCCATCTGCCCGTGTGCCGGACGGTTTGGTCGAGGCCCTCGACTGCGCCTTCCTTGTTCGTGCAGCCTTGGGGGTCTTCGTGGGTTTTTTCGTCTTGGCGGCTTTTTTTGAGCGAACTGGTTTGCGTGGTGCCATAAGATTGTGTGTCCCAAATTCTACTGTTAGTAATCCTAGCATACCTGCGTAAATCTGTAAAAACAATTACTGGACTCCTCTGCAAGCGAGCGTTTTGATGTCACTGATGCCTTCGTCCCTCGTCGCGGTTCTCGTTCGTCTGGGGTGGACACATTTGTCCACGCACCCAGGTCGAACCCTGCTCACAACGATTGGGGTGGGGCTAGGTGTGGCGGCCACCATTGCGGTTCAAACCGCCAATGTAGATGTTTTACGGTCTTTCGAGGAGTCGGTCTTGACCGTCGCCGGGCCTGTCTCCCTGGAGGTGTCGGGCGGGGAGGCGGGGATGGATGAGCGCCTGATCGCCTCAGTGCGCGACGTTGCCGGAGTGGAGTCGGCCAGGCCGGTGGTAGAGGTCGGCGTTCGTACGGCGAAGCATGACCGCCGACAGGAGTCGTTCCGTATCCTCGGCCTGGACCTCCTGGACGAATTGAACTCGATCCGGGCTCGCATACCCGCTTCACTTAAGGTGTTCGACCGCTCCGGAGAGGAAGAGCGGCTGCAGGGGCTACTGGCTCCTCATGGTCTCTGGATCGGGCAAGCCTTGGCGGAGGAGCTCACCGTGACTCCTGGAGATGCACTGACCCTGGAATTCGGAGGTCGTGAAATCAGGATGTCAGTGACGGCAGTGATGAATCGTCAACCTGATTCACCATCCCTATGGGACCGCATGGCGGTGATGGATATTGCGGCTGCGCAAAGCACGTTTGACCTGTCCGGCCGCCTGGATCGCATCGACATTGTGACCCGGCCATCGGCTTCAGTTGAGCAGGTGGCTCAAGAGATTCGGCGGAACTTGCCTCCCGCTGTCACGGTGCAGCGTCCGATTCAACGTAGCCGACAGGTCGAATCCATGACCCGCGCGTTTCAATTGAATTTGACCGCGTTGAGTATGGTGGGACTTCTGGTCGGCGTGTTTCTGATCTACAACACCGTGTCTTTTACCGTGACGCAACGCCGGCGTGAGGTGGGGATTCTGCGCGCGATCGGGATGTCCGAGCCCATGGTCGTGGGCCTGTTCATGGCTGAGGCCGGACTATTCGGCCTAGCCGGAGGGATGATCGGAGGAGGGCTTGGACTTGTGCTGGGACATGTGCTGGTCGGCTTGGTGGGACGGACAATTCAGGATCTCTACGCGCCGATGACAGGCATGTCGAAGGCATTTGGATTTCCGCCAGGGTCTGGCCGACTGTGGATCGAGTCGGTGGTCATCGGCAGTGGGGTATCCATGTTAGGAGCATTGGGGCCGAGCTTGGATGCTGGCCGCACCATTGTCGTCGCGGCTCTGGCCCCCGGAGAGTACGATGTCGCACAGCGGCTGCGTGCGGTTCCGCTCGGCCTCATGGGGACGACCTTGCTGATCGGTGCCTTGGCCTGTGCCTTTGCCGAACCGGTGCATGGCGTGCCGGTCTTTGGTTATCTGGCAACCTTCTTCGTACTTGCCGGGCTCTCCTGCCTGGTGCCGATTCTTTTACAGCAGGTCTGCCGCACGCGAGAGTTGGGGAAGGCTTCCCACTCGTCGTCCTTAGGAGGCGTCATTCGCCATATCGCGCGAGAACAAACCACAAGGGGAATGGGACGGAATGCGGTCACGGTGTCCGCCTTTCTCGTGGGAGTGGCCATTATGGTCGGGGTCATGATGATGATCCGCAGCTTTCGCGACACCGTCGAGATCTGGATCGATCAAACCGTCATGGCGGATTTCATTGTGGCGCCCGCAGGTTGGCCGCATGCGAGCCGTAGCGGCACGGTCAACGACACGCTTCCGGACGACTGGAGGGGGAGTTTGGCAGGTACCGAACAGGTGGCCGCGGTGGATGCGTACCGCGATCTTCGGATTGAGCTGCGGGGGCATCCCGTTGCGTTGGTGTCCAGGGATCTGGCGCTGCATGCCGCGCGCAGTCGCTATCTGTTTCTGGAAGGGGAATCGGCCGCCATCCTGTCGCGCGCCGCGGCCGGCGAAGGGGCGATTCTGTCGGAAGTATTGGCCCATGCCCTGCATGTGACGAGAGGAAGCCTGCTGCCCGTGATGACGCCCGCGGGCGAGAAGTCATTGACGGTGTTGGGAGTATTTTTTGACTACGCGACAGATGGCGGGAAGCTCGTCATCGATCGGTCGTTGTACCGGCGTTGGTGGAAGGACGACAGTGTCACGCTATTTCCTGTCTATGCCGCATCCGGCGCTGATCCGGAGCAGATTCGTCGCGCCATTCGTGCGACATTGGCCCAGGAGACAGGGGGGCTTCGGACCACGACGGTGATGACCAACGGAGAGTTGCGAGAGGAAATCCTGCGCATTTTCGACCGCACGTTCACGTTGACCTACGTGCTGGAAGCCATTGCCGTGATCATTGCGATGTTGGGGATCATCAATACGTTAGTAACTTCAGTTGTGGAGCGGCGTCGCGAGCTGGCGACCCTGCAAGCGCTCGGCAGCAGCCGAGGACAAATTACGGCGCTGATCCTCTGGGAGGCTGGATACCTCGGTTTGTTGGGAACGGCGATGGGATTGGTCGGAGGAGTCGCTCTCGCGTGGATTCTTATCAGAGTCATCAACCGGCAGTCGTTCGGCTGGACCATCCAAATCTCTTGGCCGATCGGCCTGATGGCCGAAGTGGCAGTTATGGCGCTGGTAGCATCACTCCTTGCCGGGCTCTGGCCGGCAAGGTGGGCTGCCAAACAACCGTTGGTGGAGGGGTTGCGCTATGAATGAAGACCGACGGCTGGCGGCGACGCCTGCTCTGAGCCCTGTTCGAGCGGAAGGGCATCAACCTGAATGTCAAAGCCGAGGTCTTCGATCATCCGCCAGACTTCCGCCGCCGGCTGACCCGGCGTGGTGAGATATCCGTTCACAAAGACCGAATCTGCAGGATAGAGCGCCAGCGGCTGCAGGCTGCGAAGATTATGTTCCCGCCCCCCGGCAATGCGAAGCTCCGTCCGTGGGTGCAGGAAGCGGAAGAGGCAGAGGGCTTTCAGGCACCGTTGCGGTGTCAAGGGGGCGCAATGTTCCAACGGGGTACCGGACGCCGGGTGGAAGGTGTTGATAGGAATCGAGTCCGGTTTGACCTCACGGAGCGCCAAGGCTAGATCGATCAGGTCCTCGTCGCGTTCTCCCATACCGACGATGCCTCCGGAACAGATTTCGAGGCCGGCAGCCCGCGCATGTTGGATCGTAGCCAGGCGGTCTTGAAAGGTGTGCGTGCTGCAGATCGACGAGTGATAGGCCTCGCTGGTGTTGAGATTGTGATTGATCCGATCCACCCCGGCGGCTTTCAGGCCTTTCGCTTGGCGTTCATTGAGGAGCCCTAAGGAACAGCAGATCTGAATCGGGACTTCCTGCTTGATGGACCGCACGGCCGAGGCAATGTCGGCAATCTCTCGATCCAAGGGGCTGCGCCCGCTGATGACGATGCAGTACCGCTGTGCCTTGGCGGCGGCGGCGCGTCGCGCACCGGTCACCATTTGGTCTTGAGGGAGCAGTCCGTAGCGCTCGATCGGAGCGGTCGACACGGCGGATTGCGAACAGTAGCCGCAGTCTTCCTGACAGGCTCCGCTCTTGGCGTTCAACAACATTTGCAGGCGAACCGTCTTTCCAAAGTAGCGTTCACGAACCTGAAAGGCCGCCTGTAATAGTTCGAGCAGTCGGGAGTCTGCGGCTTGCAATACGGCGAGGCTGTCCTCCCGGGTGATCAATTCATCGCGCAATGCCTTGTCGGCCAGCATCCTGAAATCAGTCATGCACGCTACTCCTCGAAAAATCGAACCTCGCCACCGGCGTAGTATTTCCGCGGGCCGGAGGTCTGGTCAGTGAAAAGAAAAAGGGCGGAGAAACCCTACACGGTTTCAAATGGAGATGCAATGCCTTGGTAGGGCACAGAGGGAAGTCGTGAACCCTGGCCCTCATGATCGGTATCGGATTTGGCATCGCGCCAGGGGAGCGCGACATAGGTGTTCCACCGTCCGCATCGCCGGCAGCGGCCCGACCATTCGGCCAACTCATGGTGACAGTGGGTGCACTGATAGGGCACGACCACACGTTTCTTGAAACCCAACGCTTTTTTGAGTTCCCCAACGGCCTCGTCCATGTGCTGCTTGCGTAGATACAGATTGGCCATGATCTTGTGATAATCGACGAGCTGTTCCTGCGTTCCGTCGAGGGTTGAAAGCACGTCATAGGCTTCATCGACCATTTCGAGCCGATAATACAGTTTCCCCAGATAGAACTGGATCACGCCGTTGTGGGGATCTTGCTGGAGCGCCTCCTGGTAGGCACGGATGATTTCGTCTGGCTCGCCCAATTCGAGAAAAAGTTCTTCCAACCGATGCAGAATGATGATGCTGCGGGTCTTCGCATAAATCTTCTTGAGAATTTCAACGGCATTCTTGGTTTTACCTTCCCGGACCAGGATCTCTCCGATGCCGATGTAAGCCGGCAAAAAGGTGCGGTCTTTTTTGATCGCGCCCCGGAAGTAGCGACGAGCCTTGTCGGGGTGCCCGCGCTCCAGAAGTTGACGGCCGACTTCGTACATGCAGCCGAGAAGGAGATTGGCCTCGGCCCGCCGTTCGCTCTCAGGCAAGTTGGCCTTGACCAGCCGATGTTGGATTTCGAGGGCGTCGCTCCATTTTTCAAGCCGGATCAGGAGATCGCGTTTGCGGATCAGGGCCATCAAGTTATCCGGCTCGATGCGGAGAATGCCTTGAAGGGTCTGGAGCGCCTCTTCGTACCGACGGGCGCCTTCCAGGTCTTTTGCCAATTCCAGGAGAACCTCGACGTTGCGTTCTTCGATACGGTGGGCCTGCTGGTGGAGACGGATAGCCTCGGTAAAGTTGCCTTCCGATCGATAAATGTTGCCGAGCCACAACAGCGAATCTGTCCTGTTGGGATCGATGACGAGGGCGCGTTCAAACAGGCTGACGGCATCGGCGGTTCGTTTGGACATGAACGCGTGCGTGCCGTCCCGATGGAGGGCATCCACCTTTTCCTTACGCCGCACCAGGCGATTACTGCGCCAGTTTACAAAGACGTGGGTCGTTTCCTTGATCGTGACGATGAGGGCCACCAGCGTGGCTCCGAGAGCCATGGCGAACAACACCAGTGACACGGGACTCAGCTCGAATAACGCCTCGGGACTGGTGCGAATCGTAATGGTGCCGGGGTTGAGTTCGCGAAAGTAACTATAGAGAAAAATGCCGACGCTGACGAGAAAGATCGTGGAGAGGAGCCGAAACATGCTAGACCCGTTTCCGGGTGCGAGCCGGACGTGCCGTGGGCGGAGCGGGGATGACGGCTTTCAGGGCGCGCTCTTCCGGCAACCGGACCTGTCCTGCGTCGCTCCACAGTCGTTCGAGGGCGTAATGTTCGCGAATATCCTTTTGGAAGATGTGGACGATGACGTCACCAAAGTCCATGACGACCCACTTAGCTGACGACGCGCCTTCAACACTCAGCGGCGCGTGGCCTTGCGCAGTGAGAATGTCGCTCACGTGGTCGGCGATGGCCCGTGCTTGGCGTTCTGATTCCCCGGAGCCGATCACCAGATAGTCGGCGATGGAGGTCAGCGAGGCGATATGCAGGATGAGGACATCGGTGGCTTTCTTGTCCAGAATGGCGCTGGCCACGGCGAGAGCTTTGGCCTTTGATTCAGAGACGCTCACTGTCCTCCCTGTATAACCCCTCGCGAAGTATATAGGATTCGACAGGGAGGGGCAATAGATTTGCCAGAGGTCGGCCCTGTTGGGCCAGCCGTCTGATTTCCGACGCGGAGACGTCGCAAGGCGGCAGTCGAAGGAGAGTCAACGTTTGTCCCTGCGGAAGAATCTCGTCTGTCCGCTCTATCTCGGCGGTATCGAGCGCGGTCAAGGTGTCTGGCTGGATGGTTTGAAAGAGCCCAATCGAGGCCAAGCTGAGAAAACTGACGGAAGGCCGGGAAAACACCACGAACTGGCAGCTGCCAAGTAACGTCTCCGCCTCTTTCCATGTGGGCAGATCTAGAAATGCGTCCAGACCGATGATGAAAAACAAGCTGCTTCCGGGCCCATATTCTTGTCGGAGCGCGCGGACGGTATCGATTGAATAGGATTTGCCAGGACGGCGGATTTCCATGTCCGTGAGGGCGAATTCCGGCACGTCCTGAATGGCCAGCTCGACCATGCGATAGCGATGCTGGGCGGTGGCCAGTGTGCCTGGTTGTTTATGCGGAGGATCACCTGTCGGGATGAAGAGGATGCGGTCTAAGTGAAGGAGCTGTTTGGCGGAGTGGGCGATCGAGAGATGGCACCGATGAATCGGATTGAAGCTGCCGCCCAAGAGTCCCAGACGCATGCGTAGTACTTAAGTGCCGGTTGATTGTAAACGACGGTCGTCGTTGGTCACGGAGGGCGGACTTCCTTACTGCGTCCCAGCGCCGGCCTGTGACATGGATCTGGTTAGAGAATGACCAGATTGTCTCGGTGAATCACTTCTTCATATTCCTGGAGCCCGGGAAGTTTTTGGATATCAACGGTCTTGAGTCCCTTAATGCGGGTCAGGATCTCGGAAGAGAAATTGACGAGGCCCTTGGCGCATTCCTTTCCGTCAGGGGTGACGCAGGTCACCGGGTCACCGGCATCGAAGTGGCCGGTCATATCGAGAATGCCCGACGCCAGGAGACTTTTGCCCTTCTGAACCAAGGCATCGACGGCACCCTGATCAAGCTGCACTTGGCCGCGGGGGCGCAAAGTGAAGGCGATCCAGTGTTTTCGGCTCGTCAGTCGTCGTTCTCGAGCGAGGAACAGGCTGCCGCCAGGCTTTCCGGTGAGGACCTCCGGAAGCAACTTCAACTGGGTGCCGTTGAGAATCAAGGTGGGGACGCCGTACTCTCCGACCTTTTTGGCCGCGCGAACTTTGGTGGCCATGCCGCCGGTGCCTTCGAAGGTGGCGGACATACCGGCGCGCCGTTCAATGTCTTCGGTAATGTCCTGGATCAGGGGAATCAAGGTGGCCGTGGAGTCCTTGCGGGGATCGGCGGTGAAGAGTCCGTCCACGTCGGACAGTATGACGAGCAGATCCGCATCCACCAGGTGCGCGACTTGGGCCGCCAGGGTGTCGTTGTCCCCCACGCGGATTTCTTCCACCGCGACCGTATCATTTTCGTTGATGATGGGAATCACACCGAACTTGATCAGCGTTGTGAGGGTATGCCGAGCATTCAAAAACCGCCGGCGATCGGCCAAATCCTCATGTGTCAGGAGCACTTGCGCGACACGGAGGCTCAAGCGCTCGAATGCCTTTTCGTAGGCCCACATCAGGTGGCTTTGGCCCACCGCGGCGGCGGCCTGTTTTACCGGCAGGCTCTTGGGATACTCGCGCAGCCCTAATTTCTTGATGCCGGACACCACCGCACCGGACGACACGACCAGCACTTCGCGACCTTGCGCGCGTACCTCGGCAATCTCGCCGGCGAGCCGATCGATTCGTTCGGCGCTCAGGCCGGTTTCGCGCGAGGCGACCAGGCTGCTCCCGATCTTAATGACGACGCGTTTCGCTTGTCTTAGGAGTTCGTCTCGCACGGAGTTTTTCGCAGCAGCTCCACCTGCTGGCCCATATAACGCACACAGTCGTCCAGTCCCTCTCGCGTGGCCGCCGAAATCGCAAAAAATGGAATCTTGCGTCGTTGGCAATACTTCCGGAGCCGTTCGAGGCGTTCCCCCTCACCCTTGACGTCGAGTTTCGTGCCCAGCACGGCAAAAGGGCGAGCGGCAAGGGTTTCGTCATAGGCGGTGAGCTCGTGGCGCATGACTTCGAAGCTCGTGACAGGGTCTTCGGTGATCCACTCGGAAATATCGATCACATGGATCAGAAGGCTGGTTCGTTCGATGTGGCGAAGAAACTGAAACCCCAAACCCTTGCCTTCATGCGCGCCCTCGATCAACCCGGGTATATCGGCGATGACAAACGTCTGCGCCTCGTTCCATCGCACGACTGCCAGGTTGGGGGTGAGGGTGGTGAAGGGGTAGTCGGCGATTTTAGGCCTTGCCGCAGAGACGGCGGCGATCAAAGTCGATTTCCCGGCATTCGGATAGCCCACCAATCCGACATCCGCCAGGAGTTTCAAATCGAGTCGAAGGAACCGCTCTTCGCCGGGAGTGCCCGGTTCAAACTGCGTCGGAACGCGGTTCGTTGAGGTGGCGAACTGAGTATTGCCTCTGCCTCCAAGGCCGCCTTTAGCAATGACGCAGCTCTCACCATCCACAGTGAGATCAGCCAGGAGCTCTTGGGTGGTGTCGTCAAACACCATGGTGCCGACTGGGACAGGAATACACACGTCGACGCCTCGACGCCCATGGCAATTGCTGCCGCCTCCTGGTTCGCCATTCTCGGCTTCGTAATGTTTCTGGTAGCGAAGATCTAGCAGGGTGCTGAGGCGCGTGGTGGATTTCACGACGATGCTGCCTCCGTTCCCACCGTCTCCGCCGTCCGGGCCGCCGCGCGGGACAAATTTTTCCCGACGAAAGCTGCAGGCGCCATTGCCGCCTTGACCGGCTTTCACAAGGATTTGGACTTGATCGACAAATGTAGACATCGCAGCAATCCCCCAGCCGGCCGGTTATTCAGAGGCAGCAGTATAGCGTATTCGCCGGTCTCTGGGGGAGGCTATGCGAGCGAAGGCACCTGGTCCGTGGGAACTAACGGGTGGACTGAGGAGGGGTCAGGCCTTTGCTGAGACCGGGTAGACGCTCACCTTCTGTCGGCCGCGGCCACCTTCGAATTTCACGACACCGCTTACATAGGCAAATAGCGTATGGTCCCGGCCTAGCCCGACATTGAACCCAGGAAAAAATTTCGTTCCACGCTGACGCACGATGATGGAACCGGCCTTGATCGTCTCTCCGCCGTAGGCCTTGACGCCGAGGTATTGTGGGTTACTGTCGCGGCCGTTCCTTGTCGAACCGCCGCCTTTGTTTGTTGCCATGGCAAACTCCCCTTCGAGTCGTTACTTCGTTTCGATCTCAGTGACCCGCAGCTGCGTAAAACCTTGCCGGTGGCCTCTGGTTCGCCGATAATTCTTGCGACGGTGCTTCTTAAACACCGTGATGGATCTGGTGCGCCCTTGGCGGATGATTTCCGCTGTCACGCGCGCGCCGGGGATGATCGGTTGACCCACCACCAGTCCGTCGTCTCCATTGAGCAGCCGAACTCGGTCGATCTGCACAGAATTCCCGACATCGCCTGGAAGTGACTCCACCTGGAGCACTGTTCCTGCTTCCACTCGATACTGTTTTCCGCCCGTCTCAATAATAGCGTACATGTGCGTCTTTCTCCTCGTCAGCAGAACATGAGTGTCTATCACAGCCATAAATAGGGTGTCAAGAACAAGTGCATCGAAGGTGATTCGTGGATTATGCAGCCCCTAAAACGCAGGCCTTCGTGAGAGATGCGCAGGCTCCCATGCGAATGGATTCGAAACATGCATGGCCTACACGATGGCGTGGCTGGTTGTCTTGACGCTCATTGTGAGCCGCTGGTATGATCCCGCGCATGTTACAACCCAGCGAAAAAATATGGATGGACGGGACATTTGTCGCCTGGGCCGATGCTCAGGTTCACGTGTTGACGCACTCGCTTCACTACGGGTTGGCGGCCTTCGAGGGTATTCGTTGTTACAAGGGGAAGAGTGGGTCAGCCATTTTTAGATTGTCCGAGCATGTGGATCGTCTGTTTGAATCCGCGCACATCGCGTTGATCGAGATGCCCTACGATAAGAAGCAAATCACCGAGGCCATTGTCGAGACCGTGAGGATCAATCGGTTGGACGCCTGTTATATTCGTCCACTGGTGTACATTGGGTACGGAGCCATGGGACTCTATCCAGGCGACAATCCTATCAAGGTGAGTATTGCTGCCTGGAAATGGGGGACATACCTCGGGGACGAGGCGCTGACCAAAGGAATTCGGGCACGGGTTTCCTCATTTACCCGCCATCACGTGAATGTCTCGATGACGCGCGGAAAGATCTCCGGCTACTATGTGAATTCCATCCTCGCCAAACGCGAAGTCAAGGCGGATGGGTACGACGAGGCCATTATGCTCGATCCCGAGGGTTATGTGGCTGAAGGGACCGGCGAAAATGTGTTTATTGTGAGGCGCGGCGTCCTGAAGACGACCCCGCTGACCTCGATTCTTGAGGGCATTACGCGGAACTCTATCATTCAATTGGCAAGGGAACGCAATATTGAGGTGGTCGAGGAACGGTTCACACGTGATGAAATGTATGTGGCGGAGGAAGTGTTCGTCACCGGCACCGCAGCAGAACTCACCCCGGTCACTGAAATCGATCAACGAAAGATCGGCACCGGCAGACCCGGTCAGATCACGCAGACATTACAAAAGGCATTTTTTGAAGTCGTGGGTGGGACGGATTCCGCCCATCGGCCATGGCTGACTCCCATCTAGCAGGATGCGGAAAAGCCCGCCAGCGGTGTTCTCGCATGACACTGCCGGCTCACCGTCTTGCCCACGTCCAGACGTGGCGCTCATTATTCTTCGCGCCGTAGACCTCGCTGACCATCTCCGGAAAACACCAGACTGGTATCCTCAAGGCCATGAAGCTCGCGGGTTCGCGCCTCCAGATTTTCTATTTCAACGAATTCAGACGCGGAGAGAGGCTAGTGGGAACCATCACCTGCCGGATGAGATTCCGTGGCGGGAGGGGTTGAGGTCGCCGGCGCTGTGGTCGGAGCCGGCTTCTTGTTCAGGTCAATGACGGTGGAGGAAAAGTTGCGTTCCTTGGCAAGGATCGCCAAGGTGAGGGATGTGAACATGAACACGAATGCGGTGATGACGGTGAACTTGCTCAGGAAGTTTGCCGGCCCCCGACTGCCGAAGACGGTTTGGCTGGAGCCGCCGAAGGCCGCCCCGATTTCAGCGCCCTTGCCGGATTGCAGCAAGATGGCCCCAATCATGAGCAGGCAGACAATGACGTGGATAATGACCAGCAGTGTGTACATATTGAGATTAGGCCGTGGAAGGTGTGGACCTGAGCGCGACCGAAAACAGTGTAGCAAAACAGGCTGGGTCTAAACAAGCCCCGCCCACAAGTGCGCCATCGATTTCTTCGGAGAACAGAAAGTCTGCAATATTCGTTGGGGTGACGCTGCCTCCGTAGAGAATGCGCACCTGGTGGCCAAGGTCCGTTCCGCTCAATTCATCCAGGGTACGACGGATCAGCCGATGCACCGGTACGGCCTGATCCGGTGAGGCGGCTCTCCCGGTTCCAATGGCCCACACGGGCTCGTAGGCGATGGTGAGGCTTCCGAGCGCCTGCGGCTCGATTCCCCACAGCGCGGCGTGCAGCTGCCGTTGAATGACCTGATCGGTATTGCCGGCATCGCGGTCTTGCAGCGTTTCACCCACGCAAAGGATCGGCTGAAGGCCATGCCGGATGGCTGCGAGCACTTTTTTGTTGGTCCAACTGTCCTGGTCTCCGAAGAATTGCCGTCGTTCGGAATGACCGACGAGAACAAACCGGCAGCCGAGATCTTTCAGCATTGAGCCGGATATTTCGCCGGTAAACGCTCCCTTGTCTTCCCAATAGAGATTTTGGGCGCCTAGAAGAAAGGGCGAAGCGGGGCCGAGCGCATCCCGAACCGCTTGCAACGCGGTAAAGGGTGGCGTCAGGCCGACATGGATGCCGCCCAGGTCTGTGACCTGCCGCGCGAGCTCTCGAACGAACGCCGCGGCCTCCGAGGCGGTCTTATTCATTTTCCAGTTACCGACGATGAAGCGAGTTCTCACGAAACCTCGATATGGTGAAAGAGAGAGGGCGGTTACAATTATGGCGTGCGATTGGGGAGTGCCGCGAGGCCCGGAAGGATCTTTCCCTCCAATAACTCCAGCGCGGCCCCACCGCCTGTTGAAATGAACGAGATGCTCTCGGATTCCCCGGCCCGGTGGATGGCCAGGGCTGTTTCGCCACCGCCCACAATCGTCAGGGCATAGGCGTTCGCGACGGAGTGGGCCATAGCGAGGGTGCCTCTAGCGAAGGCATCGACTTCGAACATGCCCATCGGACCATTCCAGAGAATGGTCTTGGCATTCTGGACCGCTTCCGAGAACAGTTTGACGGAGGCGGGGCCGATATCCAATCCGTACCATCCCTTGGGAATCTCCTGGACCGGAACAATTTTCGTCTCGGCTCCCGGCTCCCGGCTCGCAGCCACGACGCAGTCCACCGGCAGATAGAATTTGACTCCGCTGGCGAAGGCGTGGTCCTGCACTCCCTTCGCGAAGTCCAGCATATCGTTCTCGACCAGCGATTGACCGATCTCCAGCCCCATGGCCTTGAGAAACGTAAACGCCATACCGCCGCCGATGATGACCTTGTCCACTTTTTTCCCGAGATTTTCGATCACCCCGATTTTGCCCGACACTTTGGCGCCGCCGAGAATGGCCACGAACGGCCGAACTGGGTTTTCCACGGCCCCTTCTAGGTATTCGATTTCTTTTTTCAGCAAATATCCGGCGGCGGCTTCCGGAATGAATTTCGTGATGCCGACGGTAGACGCATGGGCGCGGTGAGCGGCGCCGAACGCGTCATTGATATAGACATCGGCGAGGGAAGCCAACGCCTTGGAGAATCCGTCGTCGTTCTTTTCTTCCTCCGCATGAAAACGGAGGTTTTCCAGCAGCATGACATCGCCGGGCTGCATCTTGGCGACGAGGCCTTCGACCGCGGATCCAATGCAGTCCGGCGCAAAAATCACCTCTTTGCCCAGCAGGCGTTGGAGGCGCTTGGCAATGGGGGCTAGACTGAATTTGGGGTCAAACTTTCCCTTCGGTCGACCGAGGTGCGAACAGAGAATGACCTTGGCTCCCTCATCGACAGCGCGATTGATGGTGGGAAGCGTCGATCGGATTCTCGTGTCGTCGGTAATCTGCAATGAATCGTCGAGCGGGACGTTATAGTCGGCACGAATGATGACGCGCTTCCCTCGAAGCTGAACATCCTCGATGATTCGCTTCCGAAGATTCATGGCAGATCCTCACTCCTCCTATGGGCGCCTCAAACGGTGATCCCGTGTGTTGCGCTCGTGTCGTATGCCCAAACCGCTTTGCAATATAGCCGATTCATGACGCGTGGGCGACGATGTACTTGATCAAATCCCGCACGCGGCAGGAATAGCCCCACTCATTGTCGTACCAGGCGGTGACCTTGACGAGTCGTTTGTCGATGACGGCCGTCAAAGGGGCATCCACGATGGCGGAATGGGCATCGTCTTTCAAGTCGATCGACACGATGGGAGCTTCTGAATAGGCGAGGATATTTTTCATCGGGCCTTCAGCGGCCTTTTTGAAAGCGGCGTTCACTCCGGCGATATCGCAATCTTTTTCCGTTTCGACGGTGAGGTCGACCAACGAGACGTTGGGAGTGGGAACTCGAATGGCCAGTCCGTCGAGCTTCCCCTTCAACTGAGGAATGACGAGGTGGAGGGCCTTGGCCGCGCCCGTGCTGGTCGGAATCATCGACATGCCTGCAGCGCGCGCCCGGCGAAGATCCTTGTGGGGCAAATCGAGCAACTGCTGGTCGTTCGTGTAGGAATGGATGGTGGTCATGACGCCGTGTTTGATGCCGAAATTTTCCAGCAATACCTTGGCAACCGGCGCCAGACAGTTGGTGGTGCAGGAGGCGTTGGAGACGATATGGTGAGCCTTCGCGTCGTACACCTGCTCGTTGACGCCGAGCACTACCGTGGCATCGGGATCTTTCGCAGGAGCAGAAATGATGACGGTCTTGGCCCCGGCTGAAAGATGCTTTCCTGCGCCTTCTCGGTCGGTGAAGTGGCCGGTCGATTCCACGACAATATCGACTCCAAGTGTCTTCCAAGGCAGCTCCTTCGGATCCCGGATGGCTAACACTTTAATGGCGCGTCCATCAATCAGGATCTGATCATCCTTGGCCTCGACAGAAGCCTTGAGTGTCCCGTGGACTGAATCGTATTTGAGCAAGTAGGCTAATGTTTTGGCATCGGTGAGATCGTTGATCGCAACAAATTCCAAGCTGGGATCTTCCAATGAAGCGCGAAGCACGTTGCGGCCGATGCGTCCAAATCCGTTGATGCCGATCCTGGTGGTCATGGGGCTAAGTCCTCAAGAATTAAGCGGGTTGAACTGAGTGAGTCTGGGGCGATAGTACTGACCGACTTTCTGTGTGTCAAGCATACAAAAAGAGCGAATGGTTGCAAATGACAGCCGTCCCGGAGCGTCACATTCCGACCCCCCTGCCGCCTTGCCTGTGTGAGGACGGTCTAGTAAAGTCGGGCGTTCTCACGGTCACTCGATAAGTGGGGCATGATGCAATCTGACAACCTTCAGCGTGAGGCAGCCAAGGTTCTGGAATGGGGCCAGTTGTTAGAGGTCCTGGCTTCCTTCGCCCGATCGACTGCGGGAGCGGAGCACTGCCGGTCGCTACGGTTGGAGCAGGATGTCGCTCAGGCCTTCGTGCGCCAGCAGGAAACGTCCGACATGGTGCGCTTGACGGCCGGGGATGATCCTTTCCCACCGCTCCAATTTCCCAATGTGACCGAATGGTTAGGTCGAGTGGGCAAGGGCGCCTGTTTGGAGGCGCACGAGCTGCGCGACATCGCGCTGGTCCTGGATTTGATCGATGAGGTTCATCGGTATCTGTCGCGCCACGAATCGGCCGCGCCGACGCTGAGCGCCATGGCCGCACAATGCGGGCCGGTCACCGACTATCGTCGACTGCTGACTGCCCTGAATGGCGCCATCGATCGAGACGGCTCCGTACGGGAGTCGGCCAGCCCGGAACTGCATCGATTGATGCAAAGTGCCAAGGACCTCAAACAGCACATGCGGCATCGTCTCGATCAGATTCTGCACTCTCGCCGGTACGAGGGTGTTCTACAGGAGGACTATTTCGCGCAACGCGAGGGCCGTTACGTGGTCCCGATTAAGACCGACATGCAGGGGAAAATTCCCGGCATTGTGCACGATGTGTCGGCGAGCGGCGCCACGGTGTTTCTGGAACCTCGTGAACTAGTGGATCTCAATAATTCCATCAAGGTGGTGGATCTCGAGGTGGAGCGCGAAGTGCGAAGAATTTTGCGAGAGCTGTCCGCCATGATCGCCCCCCACACTCATGAGTTGACGGATACGGTCACTCTTCTGGGACGACTGGATGGGATTTCAGCGAAGGCGGGACTGAGCCAACGGCTACACGCCATTTCGCCCCGCCTCAATGACGAAGGCCGCATTGTGCTCAAGCAGGCACGACACCCGTTCCTCGTCCTGACCAAAGAGCAGGTGGTGCCGAATGACGTGGCACTCGATGAGACGGTGCGGGTCCTCATCATTTCCGGTCCCAACACCGGCGGCAAGACCGTCACCTTGAAGTTGCTGGGATTGTTTGCCCTGATGGCGCGCTGCGGTTTGCATCTGCCCTGTGCGCCTGATTCGGAGATGGCCATCTTTCCGTCCGTCTATGCCGATATCGGCGATGCGCAAGATCTGGCGCGGGACCTCTCCAGCTTTTCTGCCCATATCACCCAGATGGTGCAGCTTCTTCGGGAGATTTCGGCTGGGCCGGAGCCGGACGTAAGGGATAGCCCCGTTCATCCTGGACGAGCGCTGGTCCTGCTGGATGAGCCGGTCACATCCACCGATCCCGCCGAAGGCGCGGCGCTGGCGAGCGCGCTCCTCTGTCGGCTGTCGGCGGCCGGCGTCAAGGTGGTGATCACGACGCACTACAGCCTCTTGAAAGGCTTGGCGCAAGAGACAGCGGGCTTTGCCAATGCGAGCGTCGAATTCAATCTGGATACCCTCTCTCCAACATATCGTCTTATCCTTGGGCAACCGGGCGGGTCCGCGGCGATCGAGATTGCCGGGCGTCTTGGAATGGAGCCGTCGCTCCTGCAGGATGCCCGTGCGCGACTGCAGGGCGACACGAGGGTGCTAGAAACACTCTTAAATGATTTGCAAGACAGACAGCGGCGACTGAACGAGGACTTGAACGCCGCCGGCCTGGCGAAGCAGGCTGCCGAACAGACTCGGCGCGAAGCGCAAGAATTGCTGACCTTCGTGCAGAACTCCGAACGGGACGAGCGACGAGGGCTCAAGAAGAAGCTGTCTCAAGAATTTCAGCGAGCCCGCGCCGAGGTTCAAGCCACGCTCGATGACTTGAAGCGCGATCAAAAATTGCTCAAGGCGAAGGAAACCAAAGTCCGGCTTGTCGCACTGGAACAGGAGATCAGACGCCACGTAGCGGAGCCGGATGGGCCGATTCCTGTGGAGCACCTGTCGGTCGGAGATGCCGTGGAGGTCATTGGGCTGGGTATGACGGGGACATTGCTCGAAAGCCCCCAGGGGAAAAAACGAGTGCGTCTGAAGGTGGGCGAGGGAGAACTCCTGGCTCACATAGCAAATTTGGCAGGGATCGCGCGCTCAGCGCAACCAGCTCGCGGCGAATTGAACAAGACCACGACATCCCAAACAAGGCGAAGCGCCGACATGCTCGCGCCCGCCGATATTCAGGAAACGTTCGATGTGCGCGGCCGGACGGCGGATGACGCGTTGGATGTCGTGGTGGGCGGGCTCGATCGTGCGATTCTGGGCGGCAGTCCTTTTGTGCGCATCATTCACGGGCATGGGACCGGCCGGCTCAAGGCGGCGTTGCGGGAGTATCTGAAGGCCTCGCCCTACGTCGTGAAATTCAGACCGGGCGATCGCGCCGAGGGAGGCGACGGGGTCACCATTGTGGAGTTACGATGATTCGGGCAAAATGGAAACTCGTGGATGACTACATCCGGGATGATGAACCCTGCTCAAGACGGGACTAGGTTCGGCCGGAAATTTTGTACGCTGAAAGCGGTACCAGGCTGAGGGTAGCATGTGAAGCATGACGTAATGTGATCCGTGATGCGGCGATCACTCAGGCGGAGTAGCGAGATTCCGCCGGCAGGATCTACTCGTCGCATCGATGTTTGGCTATTGGCCTGCCGTTATGAATCCGCGGGTCAGCCTCCAGAGATTGATCACCCTGTCTGTGCTCTCGGTCGGGGTTCTCTCGGGCACAGTGGGCCTCGCCTATGCCTACTGGCATGCCAAACAGTCTCTCCAAACGACCGTCGGTATCACCTTCCAAGAAATAGCCCGTCAAAGTGCGGATAAAGCCGCGTTGTTGCTCGCCAAGGAAATCGAATGGACGCAACGACTCAGCGCCCTTCCGGACATTCGTGCGTCCGTGGGCGAAACGGCCCCGGTTGGGCCGGCCTCGGTGCATCTCGAGCGATGGCGTGAGGAGCAGCGTCGCTATTTTCAGTCTCTGGCTATCGTGCGGGCGGATGGGCAACTGGTCGGAGGTCGAAGGAGTGACTCCGCGCGAACTTTCTATGTGCAGCAACCTTGGTGGCCTATAGTTTTCCGGGAGGGTCGTCCCTGGGCGGGACCGTTCACGGTCGATCAGGAGGGGCACGGTTATTGGGAGGTGGCGGTACCGGTACGGGAAACGAATGAACCGGTGCGAGGTGTGTTGAAAGTGATCATCGGGACGGATCGAATCTTAGCCTCGATTCTCGAAAGTCGCATCGGCCGAACGGGTCACATGATGCTGGTGGCCGACGATGGGTTGGTGCTCGCCTGTTCCCTGTTGCCTCCAAGCCGGCATACCCCGTTCACTGCCATCACGGCGCAGTCCGAAAAGGATCGTTCCGCACGATGGGTTCAGCCTGCGCTCGACACGCATGGCGGCAAGAAAGGCATCGTGGGTGTCGCTCCGGTGGTTCTCCCCCCGCCGGTCATTCAGGCGGGCACCTGGTCTATCCTGGTGCAGCAGGATCCGGGGGAGACGTTTGAGCCGTTGTTAGCTCTGGTCGGGAAACTTGCGGCATTCTGGGTGGGAGCGATTGGATTTATCGTGTGGCTGCGTTGGCGACTCGCGCGCCGAATCGTGCGTCCTCTGGGCACGCTGATTCAGCGCATCGATCGGCTCGGCAGCGCTAGGTCTTCCACGCCCACTGTCGCCCTTGCGCCGGCACAACCCTGCGGGATTGTCGAGATCGATGCTCTCGCTTCCAGTTTCGATGACCTCTCTCAACGACTGGAGCAGGCCTCGCAAGCCAACGCTCAGTATGTCCACCGCCTGGAGCAGGCGAACCTCGCTCTGGCTACCTCCGAGGAACATTATCGTCTGCTTTGGAATCACTCGGTCGATAGCAAAATTCTGATTGATCCCGCCGGCGTCATCCAAGCCGTCAATCGACGAGGTGAGAGTATGCTGGGCCGGCCGGCAACTACCATCGTCCATCAACCGGTGTCCGGCCTCGTGGCTGACTCCGAGCGGCCGCGCCTGTTGGAGCGGCTGCAGCTGGCGCTGCGGAGCGGCGCGGATGTGCCGGTTGGGCTTATGCGCGTCCCTACGCCGGCCGCCGGCGATCTGACGATGGACATTGATTTTGTGCCGGTCATGAAGTCCGGACGCGTGGAATCGGTCATCATGCAACTCAGCGATCTGACCGAGCAAAAGGAACTCGAACGCCAATTGCTCCGGTCCGAGCGATTGGCGTCGTTGAGTCAATTCGCTTCGATGTTTGCCCACGATATCCGCAATCCGCTGGCCGGGATCAAGAAGACGCTGGAATGGCTGGGCCGCTGCCCGGAGATGGAACAGGCCCAACCGCGTCGCTGTCTTGCGGATCTGCGTTTCACCACCGACCTGCTGCTGGGCATGATCAATGACATGCTGGATGTCTATCAGGAAAGTTATTCGGGTCTTCCGCTCAGCACGTCGCCAGTCTCACCGAGCCTGCTGCTTAAGGAAGTGCTGCGGCTCTTCCGCTCGGAGGCCGAGGCGCAGGAGGTGCAGTTCCATCTTCAGGTGCAGGCCGATGATCTGTGGATCATGGGAGATGGGCGCCGACTACAACGGGTGCTGATCAATCTGATCCACAACGCGCTGAAGTACTCGCCGCCACAGGGTACGATCATGATCGCGGTGCAGGTCGAGGGCGACGAGTCGTTGTCGACAGAAGATCAGATGCAACCGGCTCACTGTCCCATGGTGACGATTCACATCGAAGACGAAGGGCCTGGGATTGCGCCGGATGACTTGCCGCATCTGTTTGAAATGTTTTTTAGGAAGAAGGACGGGCAGGACTATAGGATCGGTCGTGGCCTCGGGTTGCACTTCTGTCACCTGGTAGTCGAAGCTCACGGCGGACAGATCGCAGCGGCGAATCGTCCCGAGGGTGGCGCGAAATTTACGGTGACGTTGCCGGTGAGGCGGGAGCGGCTATGCCCATCACCATCCTAATTGCCGAAGACCAACGATTGTTCCGGCAGAGCCTGCGCATGTTGCTGGAACACGAGCGGGATCTCGTCGTGGTCGGAGAGGCCATGGACGGCCGGCAAGCCTTCGACCTTGCCGTGGAACGAAAACCCAGTATCGTGCTGATGGATGTGGACATGCCCCGACTGGATGGCATCACCGCCACCCGCTTGATCCGAAGCTGCGCGCCGGCGAGCAAGGTATTGATGCTCTCGGTCCATGATGACGACGCTCGCATCGTGGCGGCCGTGCGGGCGGGAGCCTGCGGATACATCTTGAAAGACGCGGACCACCAGGAGTTCTTGCGAATCATTCGCGCCACGTTCGAGGGGGAGCCAGTCCGGTCGGCGTTCATGCCGGATGGTTTTGCCCGGAAGGCGGTGGCCCTGGTGAATAAAACGGAGCCTGAGGTCCATGGGCTGGCCCTGCTGACCGATCGGGAACGGGAAATCCTGGCCTGCGCGGCGGCCGGAGGGAGCAACAAAGACATCGCTGATCAGCTGTGCGTGTCCCTCGATACGGTGAAAACCCATCTGCATCACATCTATCAAAAGTTGAAAGTGAGCGGCCGGGTAGAAGCCGTCCTTACGTACCTGGGCGACAGCTAATTCCACAGGCGTCTTCTCTCACTCGGAGGGTGGAGACAAAATCCATCCTCCAGGCAATGGGCCTGTACCAATCCCTTCCAGTACAGTGTGCGGTGCGACGTTCGATACTGCTGCGATAGGTCCATTTGTCATGGGAGGAGGAGGCATCATGACCATCAACCGGGGGGAAAAGGCTATGCTGGTTTTCGCGACTGGGTTGGCACTGGGATTGTGTGTCACCGCTGTGGTGCAGGGGCAAGTCATACACTCGGATCAGATGATCGGCCCTTCCGCGCCGCAGAAGGAGGCGATCCCGGAGGGAGGGGTGACATCTAACGAGCCGGCGCTGGGCGAGTTGGACAGGGGATTTGATCGTCAGATGGTCATGCCGGAAACCGGTCCATCCGGCGACATGGACACGACCATGCTGAAGACGCCGGACGCAACCGATGCGGAAAATGCTCGAGAATCGGATAGTAAGTCAGCGGTCTCCTTTTGAACCATCTGTCGGGATCATTTCACCTGAGGAGAGGGAGGCACACCATGAATACTCCGAAGAGAGGACAGGGCTTCCGCGCGTTGTGTTTCGGGTTATGCATCGGTTCGAGCCTGCTCCTAGGGACCGCGTTTGCGCAACAATCATGGATCGACGACATCAATACCTCACTTAATTTCTACAAGACCAGCTATCCCGGTTCGAATTGGGAGCCCTATAGCCAGCGCCTGCAGACGGTGAAAGAGGCGGTGGGCCGCGGTGATACGAAAATGGTCAAAACCGAAATGGGGAAGTGGTTCAAGATGCTTCGGGCCCGCGATCAAGGGATTCATGATGTCGCCGCCGACGAATTGTTCAACTTCGCCGTGATGGTGACGCCGATTCAGGAATACGGCATCACGGTTCCACCGGTCCCAGGGGCAAGCAGCGAAGGAGGCTACTGATCGGGATGACAGGGCTCAGAAGCTGTGAAAGGAGACGACCATGAGGTGGAAAACATGCATTGTCGTCGGTGCGATAGGATTGTTCTGCCCCATGGGGTTGAGCTGGGCAGAAGATCCTTCGGATGGTCTTACGCTCGGAGCGCATGTGGCATTGAGCGGTCAGATTGCCAAGATTGAAAGTGGGCTGTTGTTTGTCAAATTGCCCAATGGGATGCAATTGCGGACGATCAGTCCAAACAAGGCGGACCGCGTTGGCCTGCATGATGCCCGAATCGGTGATGAGGTGTGGCTACTGATCGATTCAGGAAATGTATTGCTCGATGCGTCGAGACCGGGCGGCGTATTGTTCGAGAATCACAAGGTGCTCGCCGGTCGGATTCAATACGCAGATCCCTTTTGGGGCGAGATCCAGATCTCGACGCCGGAGGGATTCGAGCGCTATGAAGTCGATTCGCTGGCCGGAAGCAAGCTGTCGGTGTTTCAGGAAGGGATGCCGGTGACAATCGAGTTGGATGCGGATAATGTGATGATCGACATTCACCAGAATCGGTGAGAGGCCTGGTCGCTCTCTCATCTTGACTTCGTCAGGGGGGGCTCGTACCATTTTCGAGGCGCATGCCTTCCGCTATCGTTCAGTCGGCAGAGGGCATGCGGTCCCGAGAGCCTGCAAAACGCACGCATGAGGGCGGCCTATGCGACGTCATCTCCCGCGGATGATGGCCTGTCTGACGGTCGGAGGCTGGCTTGTCTGTGCGGTTCCCGCCTTGAGCGCTGAATCCTCCGAACATTCCGCAATGCCTTTCCATACCATCCTCGAAACCGAGCAGACAGCCCGTCTGCTGGCCATTTTGCTCGACTCAGGCCGCGCGGTCGTCAATGACAACCAAACCTTGCTGGACGATCCATCGAGGGCCGAGAAGGGTTTCACCCCGGAAGTCTTCGAACGACAACTGCTGGACATGTTTCGAGGTCGCGCCGGCATCGATTTGCAAGACATCGAGACCATCACGCTGCCGCAGCGTAGTAAGCGTCTTCTCAAAGAGCTCGTCGGTGTGAGTAAGGGGGTGATTGAGGAATCTCAAAGAGAGGTGAACCGTCAAGGGACCGGCTTTAAAGGATTTATTCCGGCCGTCTTCGGTTCCCGTGTTGCGACGCGGTTTACCGCCAAAACCGGCGTGCGATTGAAACAAACGGCCTTGACGCCACGGAACCCAGCCAACCGGCCGGATCTCTACGAACAGACCGCGCTGGAAGCCTTTGCCGATTCCGCCTACCCCCGTGAAAAGGTCATCAGTGAAATGGCCTCCAACAGTTCCGCCTTGCGTCTCATGTTTCCGCTGTATGCGACGAGGCACTGTCTTGATTGCCATGGCGGCCCTAAGGGGAGTCTCGATCGAACAGGTTATCCGCGGGAAGGCCTCGTGTTGGGGCAAAGCGCGGGGGCCATTAGCGTGCTGCTGCCGGTCACGAAATGAAAATTTCTCGAGTCTTGCTGGCCCTATGGTTCGCGACTGTCCCGATAGCACAGGCGGATGAACGCCAGCCGGTGCCGGTAGAAAGGCCCGCCGGCAGCGGCGTGATCGTCCATCACGATGGATACCTCCTGACGGCTCACCATGTGGTGGCGAACGCCAAACGTATCACGATCGTGACATCCGGAGAATTCAGGGTGCCGGCCGTGGTGGTCAGTGTCGATGCCGAACATGACCTTGCTTTGTTAAAGGTAGAAACGGTTGGTCTTTCCGAGGCGCCGCTCGGGTACGCCGGCGCCGTGAAACTGGATCAAGAGGTCATTGCCGTCGGATTTCAATTCGGGTTACGCGAAATCACCGTCACCCGCGGGCATGTGTCCGCGGTGCGCGCCAAAGGCGTGCAGCGGGTGTTTCAGGTGGATGCAGCGGTGAACCCCGGCAATAGCGGCGGGCCGCTGTTTAACCGGCGGGGTGAGGTCGTGGGCATTCTCACGACCAAGTTTACCCATCCGTCCGGGATTGTACCGGAAGGTATGGCGTTTGCTGTTCCGATCAGTTACGCCACGCCCTTGTTGGCCAACATTCCGGACTTTGATTTCTCTTCTCTGGGCAAGGCGCGAAAGGAGCCCAGAAAGGGGAAGGCAAATGGCGATTTCGTGACGGAATTGACGCGCACGTCCGTGCGGATCGAGACGGTCCGCATGTCGGAGGCGGCAGCGACCATCAACCAGCCCGCCGCGCATCATTCCCCCTCGGACGGCATCCGAAGCGGCCATCCCTCGGTGGCCCACACCCCAGCGCTCCCGGCCCGTGCGAAGGAGGCGTCCCCCGTATTCGTCGATGACGAGATCGACCGTGTGAATGCTCAACTCCAACTCGGTCAACGAGAAGAACTGAAACGGCTGGTCGATCAAGGTGTGACGCCTCCCGCGGGAATGGCGCTGATTCCAGGCGGTGAGTTTCTCATGGGAATGGAAGATGGCCTTCCCGATGCCCGCCCCCTCCATCGCCTGTATATGAGCTCTTTTTGGATCGATCAACAGGGGGTGACCAATGGCCAGTACCGGAGCTGTGTCGAAGCCCAAGGGTGTCTGCCACCGAAGGTGCGAGAGGCTTTCGATGACCCGCAGCAGAGCCAACAACCCGTGACCAATGTCACTTGGACACAGGCTCGAGGCTATTGTCACTGGATCGGGAAACGACTGCCCACCGAAGCCGAATGGGAAAAGGCGGCGCGCGGAATCGATGGGCGGCGCTACCCCTGGGGCAACAGTGATGAAGTCATTCACAGAAGCAGACTGAAGATGAGTGACGGAAAGGACTCCGCCAATGGCGTCGATCCTGCCGGAACGTCATGGACCGCCACGTCTCCCTATGGTGTATCGGGCATGATCGGCGTCGTGTCGGAATGGGTGAAAGACTGGTACGCGGAAGACTTTTACCGCACGTCACCTTCCCGCGACCCCCAAGGCCCCTTGCGCGGAACGTTTCGCGTGTTGCGCGGCGGGAGTTGGATCGAACGACCGATCGAATTGCGGGCCGGCTATCGAGCGTGGGACGAAATGACTTACTGGGGACCGACGCTGGGATTCCGCTGCGCGAATGACGTACCTTAGGCGGAATGATTCATGAATACGGCGGCGTTCACACGCGTGACACGTTTTATTCCGCGCGTGGTGAAGCTCAGGGGCTCCACGTAACCGGGCGAAAGCGCAGCGTGCACGATGTTCCTTCTCCTAATCGGCTCGTCACCGCGAGGCTGCCTCCATTATCTTCGACCAGACGTTTGACGTTCGTCAGGCCGAGACCGGTCCCGTACTCCTTGGTGGTGAAGAAGGGCTCGAAGATTCGCGACAGGTGATCAGCGGCGATGCCGCTCCCGCTGTCGGTCACTTCAAGTTCCACATCGCCCTGCGTGCCCCTCCGAGTCGTCAGGGTCAATGTCCCGCCTTCCAGCATGGCTTCCCGCGCATTGATCAGGAGATTCATCAAGGCCTCCTTGACCTGCTCCGGATCGACCCGAATCGAGTGAAGGTTCTGACCGAAGCGCTGCTCCACACGAATATGTTCATGTCCGCCTTGCGCTTCCCACTGCCGTTGTGCCGCTCGCATCACCTCTTCCGCGGCGACGACCTGTTGATCAGGCGGTTTTTGTCTGGCGTAACGAAGGAAGTCATGAATGCGGTGCGAGAGTTTGTCGACCTCGTCGATGATGTAGCGCGCCATCTCCTGACGGATGCGCTCTTCTGGGGGCCCGTCGAGCACCACTTGGGCGCTGCTGCGAATGACCCCGAGAGGATTGCGCAAGTCGTGGGCCAGGGCGGCAAGGAGTTGTCCCACTGACGCAAGTTTCTCCTGCCTGATTAGCTCATGCTGTTGTGATCGGATCGTCCGCAGATTTTCTTCCAACACCTCCCGCATGGCTGCAAAACTTGTGGCCAGGTCTTCTATCTCATCTCCCTTGCGGGCATCCACGCGTAGGGTAGGAATGATGTGCGGACGGCTGCCGCCCTGCGGCGGCATCGTGAGAGTGTGGCGAAGTCCTTCTGCTTCGCGCTGGAGCGTCTTGAGCGGTTTGACGAAACGGTAGCCGACGACAAAACCGAAGGCAGAGAGGACGAAGACGAGTCCGAAGCCGATCATCCCCACCGTGACCAGAAGCGAATAGATCGGAGCGTAAGTTTCCTCTGGCGCTTGCCGGATGAACGCGTACCACCGGTCGCCTCCGAGGCTGGAAGCCGTCAACTGATGGCTGAACCGGACCGGGGCGGCGCCCACGATCGCCGCGCGGCCGCCATGCGCGTCATCCTCTGCCACCAGCCACAGGGGATGATCCATTGTCAGCCTGCTCAGTAGAGTGTGCGGAATCAAATGGGCGGTCGGCGGTAGCACCGGGCAGATCAGGGGAGTCCCTTGCGTATCCAAGAGCATGCCGTGACCGGTATTGCCGATATGAATCGGAAGAATCATTTGAGTGAGGACGTTGCGACGAATCACGAGCTCGACCGCACCGATGGGAGTGCCCTGGACGTCATCGAGAATAGGCACCGCGACCTGAAAGGTCATGTCGTTGGCCTGCGCATCCGGCCCTAGGCTGCTGATGTAGTATGTGCCGGGGACCGCGCGCATCGCTTCGCGCCACCACACTTGCTCGGTCTGCTGTGGCGGCAGGAGTGGGTCGGTCGAGGCCACGACCGCGCCCTGTTGGTCGGCCACAGTGACACGCACATAATGACCGGACTCGCGCGCCCATTCTTTAAGGTAACGGACGGTGGCCGCAGTGGAAGACGACGTGTCCTCTCCTCGCTTCGATGCGGCAGACGATGGGTTGCGCGGAGCCGCCTCGAAGGTCCGATTCGCTCGCTCGTTCGCCCGCATGACCGGTTGTCTGACATGCACGGGAACAAGCGCCAGCCTGATGGCCCGATCGATTTCATTGTCGACCGCGGTGGCCAGGCGAATCGCGGTCGAGCGGGCAATCTCCTGGAAACTTTCACCGATGGCTTGTTTGAGGCTGGCGGTGCTGAAGTAATAGGTGGTCCAGAGCGCCGCGATACCGGGCACGATGCCGACAATGAGCAGCGCGACGAACAACTTCCTCTGGAGTCCGCCGGCTCGTCGTGCTGGGCGCATCAGCCTGGAGGCTGCGACAGGTTATGTTTGGCCATTCGATACCGGAGCGTGTTGCGTGTGATTTTGAGCAGGCGGCTGGCTTCCGAGACGTTGCCGCCGGTTTTCCGCAGCGCTTCCTGCAGCATCGCCTTTTCAACTTCTTCCACTGAAAGCCCTAGAGAGAGAAGGGAAGGCATGTCCGCAGATGTCTCGGCTTGGCGCGGGGCAGGGGCCTTCAGCGAAGGCGGTAGATGTTCGGGCGCAATCTCTTCCTGCTTGCAGGTGATGGTCAACCATTCCACCACATTGTGGAGTTCACGCACATTGCCGGGCCAGGCATAGTGTTTCATGATGACCATTGCCTCGCCGGAGACCCGCCTGATGCGACTGCCGCGTTCCTTGCGGGCCCGGTCCAGGAATTGAACCAGGATCGGTTCGATATCCTCGGGCCGCTCGCGGAGCGCCGGCATCCGGAGCTGGTACACGTTGAGGCGATAGTAGAGATCTAACCTGAAGCGGCCGGTCTTGATCAGGTCTGGCAATTCCTGGTTCGTGGCGGCGATGACACGAAGATCGACCTTGAGGCTCCGCACGCCGCCCAGCGGTTCCACCACATGTTCCTCAAGGACACGCAGGAGTTTGGCTTGGGCCATTAAGCTCAACTCGCCGATCTCATCCAGGAACAGCGTGCCGCGATCGGCCAGTTGAAAACGTCCCGGCTTGGATTTCTTGGCGTCGGTGAAGGCCCCTTTTTCATACCCGAACAGTTCGGATTCCAGCAGGTGTTCGGGAATGCCGGCGCAGTTGAGGGCCACCATGGGTCCCTGAGAACGTGGACTGACGAGATGAATGGCGCGGGCGAGGAGGTCCTTGCCGGTGCCGCTTTCTCCCGTAACCAGCACGGTGGCGTCGGTTTGAGCAACCTCCTGGGCGAGGCGCTTCACGAGTTCCATCTGTTTGGAGACGCTGATCATCCGGTCGAAGCCAAACTGTTCGTGCAGCCCTGCTCGCAAGGTCCGATTGTCTTGAGCAAGTTGTCGGACTTGCAGCGCGCGGGCAATGACGATTTTCAGCTCTTCATTGTCGACGGGTTTGGAAATGTAATCGTAGGCGCCCTTCTGCACGGCCTCGACGGCCGATTTCACGGTTCCGTATCCGGTCACGATGAGGACCGGCACATCCGGCAGCTGCTCTCTCGCTGCTTCCAATACGTCCATTCCGGACAGACCGCCCAGTTGGAGATCTGTGATGATCATGTCAAAGCTGCCATGGTCCTGGATGAGGCTGATCGCTTCAGCGCCGGAGCGGGCAAACAGCAGCTCATAGCCGACCGGCTTCAACACCAGCTCGAAGAGCCGCCGCATCCGTTCTTCATCTTCTACGATCAACAGGGTTGGTGCATGCATGGCGTCGTCACCGATTGACTGAGGTTCACCTGGAACGGGAGGATATGAGCCCGTAGCCTATCACTATCGGCAGGGGAGGAACAGTGGGTGGATTACGACGGATCGGCCTTCGATGGAGGTGGGACGCTATCGGTACAAGTGCATTCGTTGCCCATTGCCCAGGACACATTGCGTTGAAGCCCGAGATATTTGGCGCGACGGATGGGACTCTCTTTGAACGTGGTGGTGAAAGCCCCTTCGGTCATCCTTGCGATGGCCAGCAGCGAAGGCGCCCTGGTAAGCGAGGTGGGCTGGAAGCCTGGCTCGCTGGTCGGTTCCGCTTGCAGGTTGTAGGGACAGATGTCTAGACAATCGTCACAGCCAAAGATCCGATTGCCGAGCCCTCGACGAAGATCATTGGCGAGCGGTGGTTCGGCTCCGCGAAGTTCAATGGTGAGATAGGAAATGCAGCGTCCGGCGTCCACGACGTACGGTTCGGTGATCGCGCCGGTCGGGCAGGCTTGCAGACAAAGGGTACAGGTTCCACAGAGGTCTGTGCCTGCCTCATCCGGCTCTAGTTCTAAGGTCGTCAAGATTTCTCCCAACAATAGCCACGAGCCGAATTGCGCGGAGACCACATTGGAATGTTTGCCGATCCAGCCTAAACCTGCCTGCTGGGCCCAAGCCTTTTCCATGACGGGACCCGTGTCGACATAGGCGCGATGGCGGCTGTCAGGAGCCAAGGTGGCGATGCGCTCGACCAGTTGGCTGAGCCGGTCTCCGAGGATGTGATGGTAGTCACGGCCCCAAGCATAGCGGGCGATGCGGCCGTTTCCTGGACGTTCGTCTGCTCGCTGCTCCGTGTAGTAGTTCATGCCGACGGAAATGATGGAACGGCAGCCCGGCAGTACCAGGGTTGGGTCGGCACGGCGTTCCGGGTCACGGGCCATCCAGGCCATAGTGGCGTGGAACCCGCGTCGAAGCCACTCATTCAATCTGCCGATGAGATCGTTGGTAGGAAAGTTGTGATCGTGGGCCGGCGAGTAGGCTGGCCCTAACGGCAAGGCGCTGATACCCACGACATCGAAGCCGAGCTCGCGGGCGGCTTGCTTGATGGCGGTTGTCATCTGGGCGGACATTACGGCTTGGAACAATCGAACCGCACCATAAACTGCCCGGTGCACTGGTTGGAATCGCAGCGCGTGCATTGGCCGGTAATGCGAGTCTTCCAATCGGTCGTTTTTTCTTCGAATGTGCAGAATGTCCGGCCTGCCTTGGAGACGGTCGTCCAGGGTTTCTTGGTGCCGGGAAAGTGGGCGATCACGCAGCCGGCGGGGATCGGCACTTGGCACCGGTGGCTCGGATCACCCTTTGCCATCCCAAAACTGCATGATTGCTCGGTCGTCGCGGAGGAATCAGGGGGCGACTGGGCCTGACCTGTTTCTGACATGAGACCGAGCGCGAAGGTCGTGCCTAGCAGCGCGATCATCAACAGACGTATGAACCAGTGCATCCGAATGTGCTCCTTTGAAAAGTGGCATGCTAACACAGCCGTAGTGGTTGGGGCGAACCGGCTCCTTCCACTTCCTGTCCTCTATTTCTGTCCAGGCATTGTGCAAAAACCACCGGCGCTGTATGGCCGCACATGGGCCTCCTGTTTCATAACATGACGACAATACTGATGGCCTGGGGTGGCATGTTAGTTGCGTTACTTTCTCCGGATGAGGACCGTGTCGACAGGTGCGTAATGTGACTCTGGGAGCATGGGCACCTTGTTTCGTACCAGCCGGAAGGTATTCTGGATGACACCCACACAGTCATCCGCCGGGGTAGTGTCTCTGGTTACGGCATGATGAACGCAAAGATTCTGATCGTCGACGATGAGGTGGTGGTGGCCGAAGCCATCCGGCGGCAGCTGCGTTCGCTCGGTTATTCGGTCGTCGGGGTCGTGTCTACCGGGACCGAGGCGATTCAGCTGGCAGGTGAATACCGACCGGACTTGATCCTGATGGACATCAAATTGAAGGGACCGATGGATGGCATCGAAGCGGCCGGAACGATCCAGTTGCGGTACGCCATTCCGGTGATTTATCTGACGGCCTTCTCGGATGAGGAGACGCTCGAACGGGCGAGAGCGACGCTGCCGCTGGCGTATTTGATTAAGCCGTTTGTGAGCAGCGATTTGCGCGCGGCGGTGGAGTTGGCCCTCTTTCGGCATCGAGTATCGAGGATGGCGGAACAGCGAGGGCGCTGGCTGAACACGGTGGTGCAGTCGATGGGAGACGCCGTCATGACGGTCGATCCACAGGGGAAGGTCACGATGCTCAATCCGGCTGCAGAACGTTTGACCGGGTGGTTACAGTCGGAGGCCATCGGCAGGCCGGTCGAAGAGATTGTGGTGCTTTGGGATGCCGAGAGCAAGAGACCGGTTCTGAATCCGGCTTTGCGCGCTCTTGCGATGGGGAAATCGTCAGACCTGGCACAACGCCCGTTCCTGTTGATCGGTCGCCAAGGGGATGAGCATCGAATCGATGAGACGGTGACCGTGATTCAAGATGACAAGGGTGGCTCGTCCGGGGTGGTGATGGTGTTTCGTGCAGCGCCTCGAATCGGTGTGTAGCCGATCGAGGCTCGCGTCTCAATCTCGCTTGTCCGTCTTGTCACTTTGCAAACATTTCCTTCTCGCCGTTCTCGCACTACCACGACCCGCTCAGTATAATCTGTACATCATGGCCGGAGGTCATCCTGATGCGCTTGCCCACGTATGGTTTGCGTGGCTTTGTGGATGGAGGCGATGTTGGTGCGGGCCCTGTCTTCAATCAGGATGCGCCCGGACATTCGATTTACCGATGCCTTTGCTTCTTGTGAAACCGCCATGCCACGATCTGTCGTTCTTCTCCCGCTGTCATTCGCCTGCATGATGGGGCTGATGTCATCTTCCGTGAATGTTGCAAGGGCCGAAGATCCCGTCTCGGCCCCGTCGCTCAAGGCGCTTGTGGTCAAGCCGGATCCCGGCGGCGGGGTTCGCGCGATTGCCTCGTTATTATTCCCGGGCAGTCCGGCCCTCCTGCAATCCATCTTGTCAGACTATCGCAATTGGCCCCAGCTATTTGAGACCCGGATGCGATTGGCGAATCTTGAGGACCATGCAGGTCGGGTGATCACAGACCTCTACATTTCCCATGCGCTCTTGCCCGGTGAGCAGCGACTGCTCTGTGAGTCACAGAGTTTGCCCGGTGGCGGGCTCGTCACGGACCTCATGGACGGCGATTTTAAGCGTTACCATCGAGTCTGGAAGTTGCTGCCGGCAGGTGACGGGAATCAGACGAGGGCGGAATTCGAACTGTTGATCGAGGTGGAAACGATAGTGCCCGATTGGTTGGTGGCCGTGGCCATGGAGCGGGAACTCAATGCACACTTCCGTATCGTCAGGGAAAAGGCACTGGATCGGATTACGAAGGGAAAGTGAAGGTGGACAGCTCGGTCTTGTCCAGCCCTTGCTTGACGAACGTGCTGATTTCCAATCCTCGTTCGATCCGATGGATATCTGCCGGCTTGGTTCTGGTACTGGGGTGTAGCGGCACGAAGAGCTTGCAGCAATCCTGATCCGGCTCAATCGAGGTGGTGAAACTGCCGAGCTGTTGCGCCTGTTCGGTAATCTCAATTTTATCCATGCCGATGAGCGGGCGGAGGAGTGGGAGTTCCGCCGCTTCCTCGACCACCGAGAGGTTCTCCGCTGTTTGTGACGCGACCTGCCCGAGACTATCGCCGGTGACGAGGGCCCAGCAGCCCTCACGCCGCGCCAATTCTTCCGCAATGCGCACCATGATCCGCCGGTACAACACCACCCGGAAGGGCGCCGGGGCATTTGCAACGATGTCGCGTTGAATCTCACCGAACGGCACGATGTACAGTTGTGAATGATATTGATAGGCCGTCAGCAACTGGACCAGTTCCTGTACCTTTTCCTCCGAGGCCCGGCTGACCAGCGGATGACCTGAAAAGTGTACGAAGACTGCTTTGCAGCCGCGTTTAATCATGCGGTAGGCCGCGACAGGAGAGTCGATTCCGCCGGAGAGCAGGCAGGCCACTTTCCCGCTCGTTCCCACCGGCATGCCTCCGGGCCCCGATATTTTTCTTGCGGCCACATGAGCTTCGTGCGAGAGCAGCTCGATATAGAGGGTAAGGTCCGGTTGTTTCAGTTTGACGGTTTTCCCCGTGACCTCACAGAGGTATCCCCCGATGTCGCGTTCGACATCCATGGAGGTCAGCGGGAGCCGTTTGTCCGCCCGTTTGGCCGTCACACGAAATGTCTGAAAATCTTCTAGCGCGACCAATCGTTCCGCCCTCTGCTTGAGCTCCAATAGGTCAGGATGCTTCAAATTCAGCGGCACGGATTCGGTCAAGAGGAAGTTGGCGACGCCGCAGGTCCGACGTAAGCGCTCCGCGACCGCATCAGTGGATATCTGGTCGGGGATCGTAATCCGGATGCGTCCCTGCAGGGACTCGACTCGCCGGATCTGCAAATCTCTCAGCGCCAGCCGCAGATTGCGGACAAGCCGTTGTTCAAAGAAATCGCGGTTACGGCCTTTGAGGGCGAGTTCGTGGTAGTGGACGATCGCGCAGCGCATGGGTGGTTAGAGGATGCTGAAAATGGCCGTCAACTTCGTTCTCAACTCACCAAAATCCTCAACGTACCGCAAGGGTACGTCTCCGGTTTTGTTTCGTCTGCGGCCTCGTTGGACGACCATTTTGAGCATCCTGAGGATGAGTTAGATGGAATGATGAACTGATTCAAGAAAGTGCTTGCCGTCAATGGCCGCCAATATTGTTCTCAACCCACCAAAATCCTCAACGTATCCCTGCGGGTACGCTTCCGGTATGTGTCTCGCCTGCGGCTTCGTTGGAGGCTCATTTTGAGCATTCTGTGGAGGAGTTAGACGGAATGATGAACTGATTCAAGAAACCGCTCGGCGTCGATGGCGGCCATGCAGCCGGAACCGGCGGCGGTCACGGCTTGTCGGTACTCCTTGTCTTGGACGTCGCCGGCGGCAAAGACGCCCGCAACGCTGGTCGCGGTCCCTTGGAAGGTGCGGATATAACCCTCCGAATCCAAATCGAGTTGGCCAGCGAAGAGAGGCGTATTGGGACGGTGCCCGATGGCGACGAACACCCCGTCACAGGGCAAGTCGGTCGAAGCCCCCGTCACGATGTTCTTAAGCCGGACCCCGGTGACCACGTCTTGCCCAAGAATATTGTCGACGACCGAATTCCATGCGAAGGCAATCTTTTCGTTTTTCATCGCACGGTCCTGCATGATTTTGGAGGCCCGCAGCTTGTCCCGCCGGTGGACCAGGGTCACCAGGCGAGCGAATTTGGTCAGGAAGATGGCTTCTTCCACCGCGCTGTCTCCACCGCCGACGACGATCAGCTCCTTGCCGCGGAAAAAATACCCATCACAGGTGGCGCAGGTCGAGACCCCATGTCCCGTGAGTCGGGCTTCGTTCGGCAGTCCGAGGCGAATAGGCGACGCGCCGGTGGCGATGATCAGGGCAGCCGTTTCCACCAGTTGTTCCCCATCGATGGTCAGACGAAATGGTTTTCCCTTGAGATCGACGGCCGAGACGTCGCCGGTCAAAAATTTCGTGCCGAATCGTTCCGCCTGAGCGCGCATTTCCTTCATCAATTCAGGGCCCATGATGCCCTTGGAAAAGCCTGGGAAGTTTTCGACCTCGGTCGTCGTGGTCAACTGTCCTCCGGATTGCCAGCCTTCGATGAGCAACGGTGACAGGTTGGCCCGCGCGGCATAGAGCGCGGCGGTGAGTCCCGCCGGGCCGGACCCGATGATGACAAGATGTTGCATGAACTGATGCTAACACATGGAAGCGGCGAGGGAAAAGCGGCCGCTATGCGAGGGACCGGAATTCGCGATAGAGGCGTTTCACGTGGGTCTGCAATCGAGAACGGGGGGCGGTGCCGTCAAGGACATAGTCGGCGGCTGCGGCCTTTTCTTGAAGAGGCATTTGACAGCGAATGCGTCGGATGGCGTCTGCGCGGGTGAAGCCGTTACGTTTTTTAAGGCGGGTGATTTGGGTTTCGCGATCAGCGGTCACGACCACGGTTTTCCGCACCCGTCTGTCGATCCCGGCTTCGAACAGCAGTGGGACGTCGTAGACGACGACGGCCTTTGGGTCCTGGTGAGCGGCTTGTCTGGTCAGTTTGGCTTGCTCACGCGCAACGCGGGGATGGATGATTCGCTCAAGGTGGCGCAACTTGGATGGGTTTCGAAAAACTATGGCGCCGAGGGCGTGGCGATTGACGGTGTGATCGGGGTTGAGGAGGGTTTTGCCGAACGCTGCGACGATGGCCCGCCAGGCTGGTTTGCCTGGTTGAACGACCGCGTGGGCGAGCAGATCGGCATCGATGGTATAGGCGCCGCATTGTTCGAACATCTTGGCGACCGTGCTCTTGCCGGTCGCGACTCCGCCGGTGAGGCCCACGAGAATCATAGGGTGGGAAGATACCACGGGGTGCCTGCTCCAGCAACGTGGCCGATTGACTTCTCGTCATGCCCGGCGGTATGACCATTCCTGCTATGCAATGGTTATTGAACATCGTCATCCTGTGCCTGTTGCTCGGGGTCACGGGTCATTCGCCCCTATGGGCCGACGAGGCGGCTCGAACCGATGCCCAGCAGATCGTGGTCGCGCTGGACGGGTCCGGCCGATACCGCTCCATCCAGGAAGCGGTGGATGCGGCGAAGAAGGGCGACACCATTTTCATCAAGCCGGGAGCCTATGCTGAAGATGTGACCATCCACAGCAAAGAAAAGATTCGCCTCATCGGCGCAGGTATGGATCAGGTGACCCTCCTGGGACGAGAACGGGTGGGGGTGTTCCATGTCGGCAAATGGCCCTATGGGGCGACGGATATTGAGATTTCGGGTTTCACCATCAACGAGCATGGCGGACATGCGATGGGGATGTTCAATGGTCACGGCATCCTACTGCATCACGTGCGGGTGAAGGGCATGTTGTTCACCCAGCAAGTCGAGGATGTTCGCATTGAGAACTGCATCATCGGCGGCAGTGAAACCACCGGCGTGCAGTTTGCGAATTCTCAGGCGGTGCTGCGAGACAACTTCATCCATGATAACGACCATGGGGTCAGCGTGGCGGGCAAATCCAGCGTTCGCCTTGAACGGAACATCATTACAAGGAGCCTGTTCGAGGCGGTGATCGTCAATGATCAGTCGCGCGCCGTGCTGGTCGGCAATACACTCGTGAAAAACGGCGGAGGTGCGGCGTTTTTGGGAACGTCACAGAATGAAGCGTCCGGCAACATCGTGAGTCTCAACCGGTATGGATTCGTCGTGGGTCCTTCGAGCCATGTGGCATTGTCCTACAATGCGATGCAGAACTCTGAATCCAACTATCTTCGGCCTGGCCCCCCTCGCCAGCCGGCTCCTGAACTGAAGCCCGATTCCGATTTGACGGTCGACCCACGGTTCGTTGACACCGCGAGCGATGATTTCCGCCTCCGAGCCGATACGGCGCTCGTCAAAATCGGGGAATTTTCCTATCTCGGCGCCCTGCCTCCGCTTGCCGAGTCACACTAGGCTCGCCAGACTCGACGGTAAAGCAAGAATAAATTGAGCGGTTAGTCGGCTGTCCGGCCGTAGCACTTCGTATGCTATGCTTCATTGTGCGCGGTGCATTTGAATTCTTCCGGAGTGGCTCAAGAATTGCTGTACCACGACCGACAAGGCATTGGAGGTACCACATGGCCAGTTTTCGATTCGATCTTGAGAAGCGCAGCACCGACGGGATCCCGAACTTGGCAGAGCTGGAATCCGGCAAGCTCTTAGGTGCGGTGTTGCCCATGTCGGAGCAGGCGCAACTGCAGTTGCGTGACAGCATAGAGGTGATCGATTACCTCATGAATCAAGAAGCCGTCGTCTGGAGTTAGCCGGCTTCCGTTCCGCTGAGACCTGGTTCATTCCTGTCTTCCTCTTCCTCATGTGGGTTCCCGTCAACTCTTATTTCGGTTCAGTCTTCCAATTCTGTGCGCATCGGTTGTGAGCAAGTTCTTCTTCCCTGGCGCGACATTTCCTGGAAACCCTCGAAACATTCTCTTCAATCTCAGTTGAATCTTTCAGGGGCGCGGTGCATGCTGGCGCCTGTTTAAGCCACCTGTGCCCTGTCCAACCAGGAGAGACTCGATGTCGACCGTCCCGAGAGGAAAACCTGTGCCGTCTCAATCGGCGGAGCAACGACGTCTCGATGAAGATGACCTGCGCCGGGAACATTGGAAACGTTGGGGTCCCTATGTCAGTGAGCGTGCCTGGGGAACGGTCCGGGAAGATTACAGCCCCTATGGAACGGCCTGGGAAGCGGTCCCGCACGACCATGCCCGCTCGAAAGCCTATCGCTGGAACGAAGACGGCCTCGCCGGAATTTGCGATCGGCATCAGTTCATCTGCCTTGCGCTGGCTCTTTGGAACGGTCGAGATCCTATTCTCAAAGAACGCCTGTTCGGCCTCACGGGGAATGAAGGGAACCACGGGGAAGATCCCAAAGAATATTACTTTTACCTCGACTCCACGCCGACCCATTCCTACATGAAGTTTCTCTACAAATATCCTCAGGCGGCCTTTCCCTACGAACGATTGGTCGAAGAGAACCGCCGTCGAAGCCGGACCGATCCCGAATTCGAATTGCTCGATACTGGCATCTTCGACGACAACCGGTACTTCGATGTGTCGGTGGAATATGCCAAGGCGACGCCTGAGGACCTGCTGCTCCGTATTCACGTGATCAACCGCGGGCCGGAGCCGGCCGAACTGACGCTGTTACCCACCATCTGGTTCCGAAACACCTGGTCGTGGGGGCTGGATGAGCGTCGCCCGCGGATGCGGAAAGGCGAGTCGACTACCGGCGCGAGCGTGGTTGAGTTTGATCACGAATATTACGGCTTGCGTCGGCTGTTGTGCGAAGGCGCGCCGGACCTGCTGTTTACGGAAAACGAAACCAATCGGCGCCGTCTCTATGGCGATGCGGACGGGGCGCAGTATGTGAAGGACGGCATCAATGACTACGTAGTCCGCGGTGATAAGTCAGCCGTGAATCCCAGCCACATCGGATCGAAGGCCGCGGCCCATTATGTGCTTTCGGCAATGCCGGGACAGCCCGTGACCATTCGAGTGCGGTTCACCAATGGATCGATCGAAGGGGGGCTGGATCCCACGACATTCGATGCCGTCTTCGCAGAACGGATCAAGGAGGCCGATGAGTTTTATGCGGGACTGGCGCCTGCTGATGTGTCTGAGGATGCGCGCATGGTGCAGCGACAAGCCTTCGCCGGCCTGCTGTGGAATAAACAATTCTATTATTATGATGTCGATCGCTGGCTCAAGGGGGATCCTTCCGGACCGGAGCCGCCTCCGGAACGACTGCGCGGAAGGAATAGCGACTGGACGCATCTCTACAATGCGGATGTCATTTCCATGCCGGATAAGTGGGAATACCCTTGGTACGCAGCCTGGGACCTCGCATTCCACTGCCTGCCGATCGCACTCGTGGATTCACGATTTGCCAAGGATCAGCTCGTGCTGATGCTGCGTGAATGGTACATGCATCCCAACGGGCAGATCCCGGCCTATGAATGGGCATTGGGGGATGTCAATCCGCCGGTGCATGCCTGGGCGGCCTGGCGCGTCTATAAGATCGAAAAGAAACGCAAAGGCGTCGGAGACCGCCTGTTCCTGGAACGCGTGTTTCACAAGCTCCTGTTGAACTTCACCTGGTGGGTGAATCGGAAGGATGCCGAGGGAAAGAATATTTTCCAAGGCGGGTTCCTCGGCTTGGACAATATCGGCGTCTTCGACCGGAGCAAACCCCTCCCGACCGGCGGGCACATCGAGCAGTCCGACGCGACCAGTTGGATGGGGATGTATTGCCTCAACATGTTGTCCATCGCGCTCGAACTGGCGCGGGAAGACCGCGCGTATGAGGATGTGGCGAGTAAATTTTTCGAGCATTTCGTCTACATCTGCCGGGCGATGAACAACATCGGCAATGAGCAGATCGAATTGTGGAACAAGGAGGACGGCTTTTATTATGATGTGCTCCATTTGCCTGATGGAAAGACGTTTCCCTTGAAACTTCGATCGATGGTCGGGCTGATTCCGTTGTTTGCCGTGGAGACGTTGGATTCCGAACTGATCGATCAGCTGCCGCGCTTCAAGCACCGCATGCAATGGTTCCTTGAAAACCGGCCCGACTTCAGCCTCCACGTCGAAACCCACTCGCACGATGGAGGGGTGCGTCGATTCTTGTCGCTCGTGAACCGCCGTCGGCTGACCAAGGTGCTGCGGTACATGTTGGATGAAAACGAATTCTTGTCACATCATGGCGTGAGGGCCTTGTCTCGCTACCACAAGGATCACCCTTACGTGTTCTCCTCGGTGGGGATGGACTATCGCGTCGAGTACCAACCGGCTGAGTCCACCACCGGTCTCTTCGGAGGCAATTCGAATTGGCGAGGGCCCATATGGTTTCCGGTGAATTATCTACTGATCGAATCCCTGCAGAAGTTTCACTACTTCTTGGGCGATACCTTTACCGTGGAATATCCCACGGGATCCGGGAAGAAACTGAACCTGGCCGAAGTGGCGGCCGAGTTGTCACGCCGCCTGACCCATACCTTTCTACGCGGCCCGGACGGCAGGCGTCCGGTCTATGGTGGAACGGAGAAGTTTCAACAGGATCCGCACTGGCGCGACCTCGTGCTGTTCTATGAATATTTCCATGGCGACAACGGAGCCGGCATCGGCGCCGGCCACCAGACCGGATGGACCGGTCTCGTGGCCAAATTGATTCAGCAGTCGGGAGAGTAGGTATTGACGGTCGATTCCCTACGCTGCCAGGACCTTGAACGAGCGCTCGCGCTTGAATGGCTGGAGACGAATGGGCGGGGAGGCTATGCCTCAGGAACCGTCGCGGGAGCGAATACGCGTCGCTACCACGCCTTGCTGCTGGTGGCCAGACATCCGCCGGTCGATCGCGTGGTCCTGGTGAATCACCTTGAGGAATGGGTGGAGGCCGGTGATCACGCTTTCCCGCTCTCGACGAATCTGTATCGCGGCGCCGTGCATCCGGATGGCTACCGGTATTGCGAGGGGTTTTCTGCGGACCCTTGGCCGACTTGGCGCTATGCGGCCTACGGCATGCAGGTTGAACGAGAGCTGTTCTGTCCTCATGGGCGCGATATGGTCGTGGTCCGATGGAGACTGGTCGGCCAGGGATCGTCTGGGGTGCTCTTGCGCGTGAGGCCGATGCTCTCGTGTCGAGATTACCATGCGAACCACCATGAGAACGCCGACCTCCATAACCATGCCGCCATAGAAGAAGGTCGGGTGACCTGGCAGCCCTACGTAAGTTTGCCTGCGGTGCATGCTTTCCACAACGGACACTATCAGCACGGGCCGGATTGGTATCGCGATGTGCAGTATCGGACCGAACAGGAGCGAGGACTGGATCCTATAGAAGATTGGTGGTCACCCGGCGAATGGGCATTCTCACTCATGCCTGGATCGGCGGCAGAGCTAGTCTTGTCCACCGAGAATCTTCTCTCTCTGGATGTCGGGCAGTTGATGACTCAGGAGCGTCGCCGCCGCGAGGGGAGATTACAAGCCGTGCCGACGGGTGACCGATTGACACGCAGGCTCTGGGCTGCCACTGATGCCTACCTTGTGAAACGTGGGGATCGGCAGACCGTGATAGCCGGATATCCTTGGTTTACAGACTGGGGACGGGACAGTTTCGTGGCCTTGCCGGGACTCTGTTTGGTGACCGGCCGTTATGACATGGCACGGCAGGTAATCGAAGCGTTCGCCGCACAGATATCGCAAGGCATGGTGCCGAATCGATTTCCCGATAGAGGGGAGCCGCCCGATTACAATACGATCGATGCCTCGTTGTGGTTCGTCCACGCCGTCGGGCGCTATCTTCATTACAGTCGAGACCTTACCGGCGTACGCCACATAGCCTGGCCGGCGATCAAACAGATTCTGGAGGGCTATCGTCGCGGGACGAGGTTCGGAATCCGGATGGATGACGACGGGATGATCATGAGTGCGGCTGACGGGGCGCAGCTCACCTGGATGGATGTCAAAATCGGCGACTGGGCGGTCACACCCCGGCAGGGCAAGCCGGTGGAGGTCCAGGCTCTGTGGGTGCGGGCGCTGGCAGTGGCGAGGGAATTAGCCCTGCAGTTCAGCGAGCCCGACTATGCGGCGCAATGTCTTCACGATCGCCTGCGCGCCATTGAATCATTCCGTGCTCGGTTCTGGTACCAGACCGGAGGGTACCTGTTCGATGTGGTCGACGGACAGACCGGGGATGACGCCTCGCTCCGTCCCAACCAGATCTATGCGTTGACGCTGGATGATCAATTGGTCTCGGCCCCGCACGCTCGACAAATACTCCAGCTCATCAAAGAACGATTGCTCACCCCGGTCGGGTTACGCACGTTGGCGCCGGAGGATATCCGATTTCGTTCCTGCTATCGGGGGACAGTGACTGAGCGAGATGCCGCCTACCACCAGGGCACCGTGTGGCCGTTTCTGCTCGGGGCGTTCGTTACGGCTTGGGTGAAGACCTATGGCGCGCGTGCGTCGGTACGGTCTGAGGCGAGGGGGTTTCTCGATGGATTGCTCTTCCATCTCGATGAGGTCTGCTTAGGACAGGTGTCGGAAATTTTCGACGGTCAGAAACCGCATGACGCTCGCGGCTGTTGCGCCCAGGCTTGGTCAGTCGCAGAACCGTTACGCGCGTTGATCGAAGACATCGGAACAGCCCACGAAAAGGAGCTCGCCACTGGGTGAGTCATCTCCGCATCTGTGTCATCTTCGAACAATGTCGCTCTCGTGGTGTCTCGACGTGCACCGGCGAAGATCTTTTGTCCAGTGCGCGCTCAGAAAGATTGACAGGGAGAGAAACGATCCGGTAAGGATAAGAAGGACCACAGGACATACTGCGCGTGAAATTTGCGATGCTCATAGTTGTGAGTGTGCTTCTGGCCGGCTGCCAGTGGTTCCAATCGTCTGCTCAGACGTCCCTTCCAACGTCCGCTTCTGTCATGTCGATGTGGGATTTATATCGGCATTGTCAATCGAGCGGCGATGTCGAAACGGTCTTGTCGGCCGCGAAGCAATTACAACAATCCGCTGATACCCATGTCGTGCCTGCCCCAGATGTTCCCAAAACGCTCGATCGATTCGTGACCAAGCAACCGGTGCGGACTACCGTCGACCCCAAGGCTTTGGCTGCTTCCTGTACTCTCCAGGCGGCTCGGACGAGTCTGAATGCTGGTCGAGACCAGGAAGCCGAACAACTGCTGCACGCCGTGGTGTCAAGTTATCCGGAAAGCGACTACACGTTCTATGTCGCGCAGGCCAAGGTCTGGATTGAGGAGTTGCATAGTCCCGGCGCCCTCAATTCGGTCGTCCATCCTATCGCCCACTACTGATCGATTTTCAGCTGGTTTCCAATCCTGCTTGCCGCAACCTCTCTGAAGTCCATCCGGCATGCCCACGGAGTCTTGACCGAATGCCCACCCTCTGGAGGAGGAAATCCATGGCCCAGCTTTGCCAGGCGCGAAGGCCGCACTTGATGCCATGATGCACCGCCTGTCTTATATATTCCATCGTATCGGATGTCTCCTGCGGTCGAGTTCGGGCATGATGCGTTATTCTAATAGCGGTCCCCTGATCTGTCTGACTCTCATTAGTCGAGTCTTGACAGATCGATTCCCTGGCCGTAGGCTCGCGCCTCGGCTTGGTCGTTAGATGCGGAAGTGAGAAGGTTGCGTCAGGCAGCATAAGGGAGGTAGGTGATGGTGAAGGCAATGCGGGTCTCTGGGCGGGAATGGATATATGTCGGGGTCATCGCAGGAGTATTGCTGATAGGTGGATGGCCTGGTGTGATCAACGCGGGTGAAGACTTGCCGAAGGAATCGGTCCTGCCGGCGACCTCGGCGAGCAAGGCCGCGCAGGCGGCTCTTGATCAGTGCAAGAAGGACGGCTATCGAGTCAGTGCGTCCGTCGTGGATCGCGCGGGTGTATTGCGGGCTTTTTTACGGGCGGATGGCGCAGGGCCGCATACGGTGGATAGTAGTCGTAAGAAAGCCTATACCGCTGCCAGTCTGCGGCGCGCGACGACCGACTTGGCCGAGATGATCGCCAAGCAGCCTGCCCTGCAAGCGCTGCGTGATATGAATGGGAGCATCCTCATGGTCGGTGGCGGCTTGCCGATCGAAATTGCGGGTGAGGTGGTCGGTGCCATTGGCGTGGGTGGCGCACCGGGAACCCATCTGGACGATGCCTGTGCCGAGGCTGGACTCGATGCCATCGGTGCGGCTTCGAAGGTGCCCTCCGCCAAGTGATGGGGCTGCGAGGATCAGGCTGCACGATGGCCGGCCTGATCTTCTTTCTGTCGGCCTGCAATAGTGATCGTCCGGAGCCAGCCGAGGTCGACATGGCCGCATCCGGAATTCGCGTGAGCATTACGCGGACTGCCACCCATCCGGTTCTGGCCCGTTATCGCCTGGCCCTTCGGGTTGAAGGAGCGAAGGGTTGCATGGGGACGGCTGAGTTATTCCCCGACACGGGTTACGCCGGGCGGCGTAATCTCTATGACCAGGGCTCTGGTGTTATCCTCGTGCTGGGCCAGTATGATGCGCGGCTCGTGGATACACACAATTGCACCGTTCGCTTGGTTGAATTTCAATCACTGGCCGGCCAGGCCACCTTTCTCGGTTCGTTTGATGTGGATGGGCAGAAGCGGTGGCGCTACCTTCCAGCAGCAGAGAGGCCGGAACGGCCGTTTGAAAAACACTAACCCTCTTCAAGGACTCTTGCTTCAGACGAGTGATCACAAGCGCGGGCCTGAGGGCGATCACATGGTTCCCTGGTGGAAAGCCGTGCCTTCTTTGTCTGCCGAGTGGGGCAGGCGAACGATGGGGCAGGGCGCCTCAGGGCCTATCCATTCAATCGGTCCTTGAACGTCAACTCGGCCACGGCAGACTTGTCCAATTCGCCCATGCCGCGATCAACCAGGCGTCGGTATTGTTCGTGGGTGGCTCTTGCCAGAGGCAAATCCAGGCCGGCTTGCTGAGCCAAGGCCAAGGCGATTCCAGAATCCTTGGCCGCATGGGCAGCCGAAAAGTAACAGTCATGGGCGCGTTGTTGCATATCTTCGCCGTCAGTCTCCAGCACGCGAGAGTTGGCGCCGGTCTGAGAAAAGACTTCGCGCAACATGGTGAGGTCCAGGCCTAGTGCCGCACCCAACCCTAGCCCTTCCGCCAATGCCGCCGTATTGGCGTTCATCACCATGTTGACGAGCGCCTTCACCTTGGCGGCTTCGCCGGCCGGTCCTATGTAGCGCAGGTGCGCACTCAGGTCTTCGAGCAAAGATTTTGCGCGTTCGAACACCTCCGGTCTGCCACCGCACATCAGGTACAGCGTTCCTTGGCGAGCTTGCGTGATGCTACTGGCCATACAGGCTTCGAGGCAGTGTCCGCCTTCCTGCTCGATGAGGAGTTGGATCTCGATGTGAACGTCCGGCGAAAGAGTGGCGCAATTGATGAACAGGCAGTTTGAAGCCTGACGCAGGAGACTGTCCGGTCCTCCAGTCGAGTAGATCTGGCGCATTGCCCCGTCATCAGACACAACCGTCAGCACTGTGTTGGCGAGGCCCGCCAGGCGCGCCGGGGTGGAGGCGGCTTCACAGCCTAGTTCTTTGGCTAGACTTCCGGCTTGATGGGGGGCGACATCGTGTATGGCCACAATTGGATACTTGAGCTCATGAAGCCTCCTGGCCATATTGGCCCCCATGCGTCCTACACCCACGACTCCGATACGATACCCCGATTTTGTCATCCGCGACCTCCTCACAAACATGCTACCCTGTGACCGGGCTGGCAGTGTAGCACAGTCTTTTCAGAAGTAAGCTCCGTGGCGCGGCTCACCTGATGAAGGGTACCGCGGAACATCCCTTCTGTGGACGGTTCATGCGAGTCGAATCCGCGAGGTGGTCATGCAGCAGAGCATCGTCGGGTTTCACCAAGATGACGAAGGGCATTGGGTAGCGGATCTGCGCTGCGGCCATGGGCAGCATGTGCGGCATCAACCACCTATGATCAGCCGGCCTTGGGTATTGACAGAGGAAGGGCGACGGTCTTTTCTCGGCATCGAGTTAAATTGTAAGAAATGTGAGGAAGAGAGTTAGACGATCGATGCGACCCAAGACTCCGTCCCAACCTTGGAGCGGCCGATGGCGATGATATGGTGTGAAGATGTGGAACGATGGCCGGTGCGACGGCAGGTGGTCCTAGGACCAGAGCCAATCGAACATCGACGTCAGCCATCCAGTCATGCTCGAAAACCACGATTCGTTCTGTGGACCGGGAGGAATGCCGGCGGTGGGCGACGCCGAGGCGGCGGCCACCGGTGCGGGCGTCGCGGGGACGCTTGCAGGTGTTGCGGCCGCTGCCATCGTTGATGTGGTTTGTGATGTGGCCATCGATGGATTCAGGCCCGACAATGCGGAACCGTCGAGCGGAGAGGCCGCCGGTGTGGGAGAAACGGCAGGTGAAAGTCCTTGCGGAGGCAATTGAGGGGTGATGATGGCGACCATACGCGGCTCCTGCTGAAGGCCGTTCACGGTGGTCACAGGCGCCTCCGGGCCGGTAGGTATGGTTGCCATGGCTTGTTCATGCCGGGCGGTCAGCGCTTCTAACTGTTTTTCGTACCGTTCGGTCTCGGAAATTTCTTTCAGCATGGCCTGGTGCTGAGCACGTAATGCAGCAATACTGTGCCGGATGGCCGCCAGTTTGGCCTGGTGGCTTTTCCTGATTTCCTCTAATGAGGCTCGCATACTCTTTAACTCGCTATTCAGAATACCGAGTGCGCGCTCGTCACGCTGATTAGCAGCATGCGTTTCATCCCGTTGTTGTGCGAGGCTTTGGATCTCAGCCTGGACCTGGGACAGTTCATTCGCCTGCGTCTTCGCCTCCTCCCTGGCACTTTCGTACGTCTGTTGTGAGACGCAGCCTCCTAGCGTCAGGACCGTGCCCGTGATGATCCAGGGGAGAGCGAGTCGTCTGATATTCAGGAGCGAACCGGCAGCGTAGGTTCGGCTTATGGTCGATTGCATGGGAGATTCCTCACAGATACGTGCAGTGCCGAGAGTCTCAATCACTCGTCCGATCAAGCGAGACATGTTGTTCCAGATTAATTTTTCAGAAAAGCGACAAAACGGCAAAAGATTTCGGGAAAACTGCAGCGAGTTGCCGACAGAAGAGAGCAGGGTTGACGGCGGCCAGTGTTCGATTATTGGATCACTGTGCAGGTTGATGGACAAGACGACTGCATGGCGAGGCCTGGTTCATGCCAAGGGTGCAGTAGGGGGCCACTATAGTGATAGCCGCCCTGAATGGGGTCCGTAGAAAGCAACAAGGGCGTATCGAGGTCCAGTACGTCGAATCCTCCATGCCCCAGCACCAGGCTAAAGGAACAGCCCATCGCAATACGGGTTTCCACCATACCGCCGATCATTAGGCGCAGTCCGGCTGAACGGGCGAATGCTGCGATCCGGAGCGCTTCCATGACCCCGGTTTTCATGATTTTGATGTTGATGTAGTCGGCGGCCTGGAGTTCAACGATCCGGCGGGCATCGTTCAGTGACCGGACCGATTCATCAGCCGCCACGGGAACACCGGTCAGGTGGCGAATCGCCTGAAGACCTTCAAGATCCTCGCGGATAACCGGTTGTTCCAGGAGCACTAAACGTCCTCCAAACCTTTGGACGCCGTTGACGAAGCGGATGCAATCTTCTCGGGAAAAGCCCTGATTGCCGTCTCCAATAAATCCGATATTCGGTAATGCATGGTGTACCGTTTCCAATCGGCGAATATCTTCCTCGACATCCTTTCCAACTTTCATTTTGAAAAGCCGAAACCCTTTGGCGTACCAGCCACGAGCAAGGTCCAGGGTCTTATCCAGATCGCAGATGGGAATAGTGATGTCGGTTTCTCGATCCCGGACATCGGCCGATCCCCAGAGTTGCCAGAGAGGGATGCGGAGCGACCGAGCATGGGCGTCGAGCAGGGCCGTTTCCAAGCCGCAACGAGCGGCAGGAAAGCAGGGAGCCTCTTCGCGAAGCTGGTCAGCGATGGCCTGGTAGTCACCGGTGGATTGTCCGATCAGAAAGGGACCTAGGGTCGTGGCTGTCGCGAGGCAGGATGTTCTGTCCTCACCGCCGACCTCCGGAAAGGGCGCGGCTTCCCCATAACCGCTGGTCCCATCTCGCAACGTAACTCGCATGAACAGGTTCTGTGCCGTCACCCGAGAGCCGGTGGCGACGACGAACGGATCTGTGATCGGAACATCGATCGGCCAGATCTCAATACGCTGAATGGGGTTGGCGATCACAGAGGTCGTCGTGGTCGAAATTGACGGCTCACCCGTAGCGATCGTTTTTCCAGGGGAATGCGCTGTTGGAGTAGCCACGTACTTCCCAGAAGCCCTTCTCGTCTCGCTCTGAGAAGGTAATTTCTTTGATCCACTTGGCGCCTTTCCAGGCATAACGCTTGGGGACGATCATGCGGACGGGGCCGCCATGGTCTTTGGTGAGGGGGCGACCGTTCCATTTGGAGGTGAGAAGCACGCCTTCATCGTTACAGGCCTCGAGCGGCAGATTGGTGGTGTAGTCGTCGTACGATTTGAACAGTACAAATTTGGCGAAAGGAAGCGGTTGGGCGACGGTCAGCAGGTGCTTGAAGCTCACCCCTTCCCATTCATTGTCGTAGCGGCTCCAGGATGTCACACAATGGAAATCGGAGACGTCTTTGAATTGAGGCTGCGCCAGAAAATCGGTCCAGTTCCAGGTCACAGGAGAGGATACGGCGCCCCCGATCGTGAGGGACCATTCATTGAGCGGAATATCGGGTTTTTGGCCGAGGTCCAACACGGGCCAGGTTTCCACCAGGTGCTGACCGGGAGGAAGCCGATCGTCTCCTTCATAGAACACCTCGCGTTCTTCTCCCCCCCGGCGAGCCTTTGCCCAATTCTCCTTGGCTTTTGTCAAACGATCATTTTGATCCATAGCCGGCCTCCTCAACACAGAGTAGGACAAGAGACCATGATCTTACAAGGTTGTCGTGAGAAGAGATGAACGGCGTGATTCAAAGGCACATGAAAGCCGCCGTGAGTTCTCTATTTGCGAGGGTCGTGAGAGATGGGTAGCTTTGGGCGGGGAGGATAGATGTTCGAGCTGAATGTGAAAAGACGAAGATAGACTTGGCCAGCCAGCCGGTGAATTTCTGGGCGGAGGCTCAGACGTGAAGTCTGGTCTCTCGTTCGCACCAGCGTTGCGGACGCATCAGCGTGCCCAACGCCGCAATGGCGCAAATCGTTGCCAGCAGCACAAAACTGGCAATGAGGAAAAACCCACCCTTCATGTCCTGCATCGAGAGAGGCCCCATCATTTCACCCCCCATACTTCCAATTGTACCACTTAGTCCGTTTTCCAACCGCAACCACAACGCCAGGATTCTTCCGGTGATTTCTTTCGAAGGTGGGAGGAACATTGAGGGCAGGGTCGCATCCATACATGAGAGGTGGTCTCGCAGATCGCCTGTGAAGCGTGGAACTGCTGTGGAACAGTTTGCATCGTCGGCATAACAATGTCCAGGAGTTCGAGTAATGCGTCCATTTAAGAGATTACCTCCTCTCAGGCCCCAGCTTCAATAGATCTTTCGGATGGACGCACTCAGTTCTTGAGCAACCCGGGCATGAATGGGTGGAGATCAGATGAGCCGGAGCGCCTGCTCGACCGTTTGGGGAAGTCGGTTCCTCAGGTTTTCGTTCCGTCACCATCTTGTGTAACGCAAACGGGCACCTCTTCTTGTAAGTTTCCCTATTTCGTTCGAGCGACGGATGTGGTCTTTGGGAGTGAGGGAAGAGATTGACACATAGGCGAGAAAACAACATGATGCCGATCCAGGATACAATGACCACATCAATACAGTCATCCACATCGCAGAAACATGCCGGTCTCGGCAAGCTCTTGTTGGGGCTGGCAGTCGGTCTGGGGATCGCGGTATTTTTTTACTTTGATCTTGGCGCTTTTCTCTCGCTAGATGGGCTGAAGGCCAATCGCGACCATCTGCTCGCGTTCACGGCGGCCAACTATTCAAGCGCTGTGGTTATCTTTGTAATCGGGTATTGCGCGGTCGTCGGGTTGTCCCTACCAGGTGGGGCGATCATGACCCTCGCCGGAGGGTTTCTGTTCGGCAGCGTGTTGGGCACGCTGTATGTCAATGTCGGCGCGACGGTCGGCGCGACGCTGGCGTTTCTAGTGGCTCGGTATCTTCTGAGGGACTGGGTCGAGCAGAAATTCGGGAGCCGGCTGGGTCCCATTCAAGAGGGTTTTGCCAAGAACGCCTTCAGTTATCTCATGACCCTGCGGTTGATTCCGCTGTTTCCATTTTTCCTGGTCAATATGGTGTCGGGACTGACCAGGGTCAGCGTCGGGACCTACATGGCGGCAACATCGCTGGGTATCATTCCCGGCAGTTTTGTGTTTGCCTATGCCGGCCGACAGCTTGGTACGATTAATTCGATCAGGGAAATCGCCTCGGCCAATGTGTTGACGGCATTTACCCTGCTGGGGCTTTTAGCTCTGGTCCCCGTCCTCTATAAGAAATTCGCCGGCAGGTCTGTCTAAACAGCATGGTGAGCATCTTCGAGATCCAATGAACACTGGTCCGGGCGCGACGGTTTTCACTCAGTACAGGGAATACACATCCCGATGAATGCCGAGGTCGAGAGTTTGGTGCTACCGAATGACGAATACAACCGCGAACTGCTCGCCAACGTGCATCCCTCTGCCTGGGTGAATCCGGAGCCCCACGGGCGTTACAACATCGTCGTGATCGGGGCAGGCACGGCAGGGCTGATCACTGCGGTGATTGCGGCAAGCGTCGGCGCAAAGGTGGCGCTTATCGAACGTCATCTCATGGGAGGAGATTGCCTGAATGTGGGTTGTGTTCCCTCTAAGGGACTGATTCGTGCGGCCAATGCGTGGGCGGAGATTCGGCATGCTGAGGAGTTCGGGCTGCATATTCCGTCGGGCGTAAAATACGATTTCGGCGAAGCCATGACCCGCATGCGAAAGTTACGCGCCAGGATCAGCCGTAACGATTCTGCCCATCGGTACAAATCTCTGGGTGTCGATGTCTACATCGGCCAAGCACGATTCGCCGGGCAGGATAAAGTGGCGGTGGAGGGACCAGCCGGGAATCGGACGCTGACGTTCCTGAAGGCGGCAATCTGTACCGGCGCCAGAGCCGCTGCTCCCGCCATCTCCGGGCTGGAAGAGGCCGGTTATCTCACGAACGAAACAGTGTTCTCCTTGACTGAACGACCCTCTCGGATCGCCGTCATCGGTGCGGGACCGATCGGATGTGAGTTGGCGCAGGCGTTTGCCCGTTTCGGGAGCCGGGTGTACCTCATCGAAGCGATGCATGGCATTATGCCCAATGAAGATCAGGATGCGGCCGAGATCGTCCAGCAGTCCATGGTCCGCGACGGGGTCACACTCCTCTGTTGCGGGAAGGATCTGAGGATCATGAGAAACACCAATGATAAGCGGCTTTCGGTTAATTCGCATGCGCAGCAGCACGACGTGGTCGTCGACGAAATTCTGGTAGGCGTCGGGCGGACACCGAACGTCCAGGGACTTGGCCTGGAGACTGTCGGAGTTGAGCATGACAAATCCGGCGTTATAGTCAATCACCGGCTTCAGACCACCAATCCGCGCATCTATGCCGCCGGCGACATCTGTTCCCGATACAAGTTCACCCATGCCGCGGATGCCATGGCGCAGATCGTCATTCAAAATGCTCTCTTCCCGCATCCTTTTGGGCTGGGATATGCCAGCACGGAATCCTTAATCATGCCCTGGTGTACATTCACCGAGCCGGAAGTTGCCCATGTCGGGCTGTATGAAGCAGAGGCTACGAAGAAGGGGCTGGAGGTGGAGACCTATACCTACAAACTCGACGAAGTAGATCGAGCCATCCTTGACGGCGAAGAGGAGGGATTTGCCCGGGTCCACATCCAGAAGGGGACCGATAAGATTCTCGGGGCCACGATCGTCGCCTCACACGCCGGGGACATGATCAACGAGTTCTCGGTTCTGATGAAAGCTGGCGCCGGCGTCAAAACCATCGCCGCCACCATTCATCCCTATCCGACCCAAGCGGAAGTCAATAAGAAGGTCGTCAACCTCTGGCGCAAAGCACATTTTACTGCGCGGACTAAAACAATGCTGACCCGGCTTTTTGCTTGGTTGAGACGGTGAGGGACGGGATGTCGCCTCTCTGGGTTACCCTCTTCACGTTCCTGTTCGGCACCGCGGCGGCCGGTCTGGCGCAAGGACCAATGCTGTTGGAGGTCGGAAGGTTCTCCGCGGCGACCGAGGGGAGCGTGTTGCCGGAGGGATGGAAGCCGCTGACCTTTAAAAAGGTTGAACGACACACACAATATGAGGTGGTGAAGGACGGATCCACATTTGTGGTCAAGGCAGTCAGCGAGGCGTCCGCCTCAGGTTTGACCAAAGACGTGACGATCGACCTGCATGAATATCCAATCGTGCGCTGGCGGTGGAAGGTGGAGAACCTGCTGCGAAAGGGCGATGTCAACAGCAAAGCCGGCGACGACTATCCAGCAAGGCTCTACATTACGTTCGCCTATGAGCCGGATAAGGTTCGCTTTGGAAGAAAACTCAAGTACAAGGCCGGGCAGGCATTGTTCGGCAATATCCCCATCGGGGCGCTCAACTATATTTGGGATGGCACGAGTCCGATCGGCACGATCGTAGACAATGCGTTCACCGACTTCGCCAAGATGATCGTGGTGGAGAGCGGGCCTCACGCCGTCGGTACTTGGGTCGAAGAGGAACGAAATGTCTACGCAGATTATCGGCTGGCCTTTGGAGAGGAACCTCCTGCGGTCAATGGTGTCGCGATCATGAGCGACACGGACAACACGAAGGAGCACGCCGTGGCCTATTACGGCGATATTGTGTTCGTTCGGGCATCTCGTTGAGCTGAGGTCGAGCGAAGGCGGAGGGGCCGACCTGCAAGTCGACCCCTTACAGACACCAATGATCTGATGTGGGTGCGCAAAATCAGTGGGTTATTGAATTGAGTTTGCGAAGCCACCGTGGGTAATTTCAGCTCGAATGGTGTCGCCCACCTTCTTATTGCCTCGCAGGTGTTTGGTGCCCTGTCCGACGCGCACCTTCATTTGATTGCCGTCATAGTCTTCAACCAGGTACGTCTCCCCCTGTATGGTTTTGACGGTGCCCCCGACGGTCTTCCAAGCCACCCCTGGCTTGGTGTCGTGCTGACCTGGCTTGGCGGAAGGAGAGGATTCCGGAACAGATCCCAGCAAAGAGGCGGCAGCGGCCGCCGAGGTAGTGGTCCCTTGTTTCGTGTGCTTCGCGGACCTCTCTTTCGCCGATGCAGGCGCGACGAACAACGTCAAGGCTGCCAGGATAGCGGCGGCCATTGTGTGTATTGAAGGCTGGGCTTGCGGGTTCATAACGTTCCTCCTTGCGATCAGACAGCTGGATATCGGTGAACCGTTCAGCAAGCCGTATGCCTGAAATGCAGGCGTGAGGCATGCAGAATCGATCGGATTGTGCCGGTTGCATCGCGTTATGCTGAAGAAGAGCGACGAGAACAGGAAAAAATGACAAGTCCCGTTCAAATTTGGCCATCGGCGCCAGGGGATGCTCAGTGACTTCGAAACAGCTGTTTACGGTAATTTGCGATCGAGCCAAGCCGCTCACAAACCTCTTGCTACGGAAGCCGGTGTTGGTCACCTTTCAGGTCACCCTGCGCTGCAACTCAGCCTGCGGCTATTGCGATCTGCCCCTCAACCAAGGACGGTACGAACTCAGCCGGAAAGAGATTCGTTCGGTATTTGAGCGCCTCTACGCCGAAGGCATTCGGTTTGTTCTTCTCCAGGGTGGAGAGCCCCTCCTGCGTTGCGACCTGGTCGATGTGCTGGAGGATCTGACTTCTCTCGGATTGCATGTGAGTGTGATTACCAACGGAACGAGGCTGACGAAGGACCTCGTGGCGAGGTTTGCCTCACTGCGCCTTCCCTTGTCGATCAGCCTGGACACGCTTGATCGGGCTCGATATCGTCAAATTCGAGGGGCTGATCAGCTGCTGCAGGTACTGTCCGGACTTGACCTCCTCGATCGCTATGCGTTCCCGAAATTTCTCACCTGTATTGTGAACGAAGTGAATCGCGATGACGTACCAGAGGTCGTGCGATTTGCCGGATCGCGAGGGTTTATTCCAGTCGTCGGCGCCTATCACTGGAAGGTGGGGATTTACGGCAAAGAGGATCCAGGATTGGTGTACGACCGCTCGGCAGCCGTTCGCGTGTTCGAACGGCTGCTGGATGAGGACCTGATCCCCACCGGGTACTTCCGACAATTTACCAAAGACAATGTGGCATGGCTCAGCGGCCGACGGCTTGAACCTTGCGATGCGGGACGCTACAGTGTCGCGATTGATGCATCCGGGAATGTGGCGCCTTGTTTGGCATTCCCATCCGTGGGGAATCTCCTTGAATCATCCTTCCCGGAGATCCTCAGTCGCTTCGATCGAGCTGAAATTCAACGCTGCTCCGATTGTTCCACCTGTATCCGCCTCGATGGACGAATGGTAGGGTCGGTCCTGCGGCATCCGATGACGGCTTGGCGAACACCCGTCTCCCTCTGATTGGAAAGGCCTCTGATGCGTCGCACTCTGATCGGCCTTCTCATCCTTGTGGCCATGGGTTGTACGACCGTTCCAACCTCCTTCAGTCCAGCGAACCCGGTCCCTCCAGGCCAATTTTCCCACGAGGACTGGCAGGGCTTGTTACGCATGCATGTTCAGGACGGCGTCGTTGACTATCCCGCCATCCATCCGCAGGGGCAGCTCTCGTCCTATCTGGCTCTGCTGGATCGGATGGATCCTAATCGTTTGTCGGCAGAGAATCGTCTGGCATTTTGGATCAACGCCTACAATGCGTTCGCGGTGAAGGGCATCTTGGATCGCTATTCACCGGCGACCCTGTTCGGCCGGTATCGGTACTTCATCGCACGGGAGTACCAGGTCGGCGGACAGAGCGTCAATCTTTATGATTTGGAACGGGAGATCCTGATCGCCCAGTTCCATGAGCCACGGATGCATTTCGCCATCGTCTGTGCTTCGGCATCCTGTCCGAAACTCCAATCGTGGGCGTATGAGGGGCAGCAACTGGACCAACAACTGCATCGAGCCACCAGTGAGTTCGTCAATGACCCATCCCGTAATCGGTTCGACCGGTCGAAGAAAGTGGCCTCCCTCTCGATGATCTTCAAATGGTTCGCAGAGGATTTCGCCGCCCGCTCCGGATCAGTGCTGAATTTCGTGCGGGAGTACGTCCAGGACGCATCGTTGAAACAGGATCTGTTTGCCGCCGATTATAGGGTGGAATTTCTCGAGTACGATTGGAGTTTGAATGGGCCGTCGCCTCAACCCTGGTAATTCATGACATGGTGATCCTTCCAGACGAACGGGTGCCGATCGCTCGGCTGCTGGCCTTTCTCGAATATGGGGAACAGTTGGCCAATGCCTGCGCACACAAGCAGGCCGCCCTGGCGCCGGACCCAAAGGCGCAGCGTTTTCTGGCGACGCAAGCCCGGCAGGAAGCGATGCATGCCATGGTGTTCCGCGGAGCCATCGGATGGCTCGCCCCCCGTCACCTGGGTGATTCTCCATTCCTGCCCGCCCTTGACGCCTATCGCCGACTTCTCAACCAATCGCTGGATCGGGGCGTCGGCTGCGTCTGATTCTTCTCCGTCAGGAGGAGGCCCATCATGGGTTCGGGCTGCGCCTGTTGCAGCAGGCGATGGCTGAGGGGAAGGCGGAGTTGGATGGGCTCCGCCGGCGCACGCAAGACTATCTGGCTCTAACGGAATCGATGGTGCTGACCCTCGGCGATCTTTTTGGGACGATCGATGAGGATGCCTCGGCTTGGGCGGCTGATGTTCGCACCTTTCTTCCGAGTTGGTTGTTGCCATGATCTCCGTGGTGATTCCCGCCTACAACGAAGAGCGGGCGCTGCCAGACACACTCAGACAGGTGCTCACGCAAACGGGTGACTATGAGATCATTGTTGTGGATGGCGGCAGCAGCGACGGGACCTGCGAGGTGGTCCGGCGATTTTTGCTCGCTCCGCAAGGCGCTGATTCCAGTCCGCTCATCCTGATCAACGCGCCGAAAGGACGGGCCTCGCAAATGAACGCGGGCGCGGGCGCGGCAGGCGGCGAGTGGCTGCTGTTTCTCCATGCCGATACCGTGCTGCCGGCGCAGGCGTTGAGCCGGCTCAATGCCATGGAACCGGATCTCCCCATACAGGCCGGCGGATTTCGTCACCAGTTTTCTGGTTCAGACTGGCGACTCCGGATGATCTCCTGGCTCGACAACTTCCGCTGCACCAGAAGCCGTATCATTTACGGCGATCAAGCGTTGTTCGTGCGAAAATCCTTATTTGAGAAGCTTGGCGGATTTCCTGTCCAGCCCATCCTGGAAGACGTAGTGTTTTGTGAAAAGTTGTTACAGGTGACGACTCCGCTGCTCCTGTCTCCGCCGGTTGTGACGGATGCCAGAAAGTTCCTTCAGATGGGTATTGGGAGAAGTTTCCTGCGCGTCCTGCTCATCATCCTACATGTGGAGTTTAAGTTTCCCTACCTTCCTCGGATCTTCTTTCAAGATATTCGCTGACCGACATTTCTCTCTGCTGGCTCCTGCTGGTCGGGAACGTCTACCCGGGCCCCTCAAAACCGTCATTTCATGGTCGGCCTGTGCCGCGTCGTTGGTTGCTCTTCAGCGGGTAGACTGAATCGACTCGATCGATCCTGCTAAAATGCCGGCATGGACCTCATTACCACGCACCTCAATGCGGATTTTGACGGATTGGCCTCGATGGTCGCCGCTCGGAAACTCTATCCTGACGCCGTGCTGGTATTTCCTGGGGGGGCCCAGGAAGCGGTGCGGACCTTTCTGGCGTCGCATGATGTGAACATCACCCGGCTCAAGGACGTGGCCCTCGAGCAGGTGCGACGATTGATCCTCGTGGATGTCCAAGATCCGGATCGGCTCGGTCCATTGAAAGTCGTCAGTACACGTTCAGATGTGGAAGTGCACATCTTCGACCACCATGGAATCCAGGAGAAGGAGATAGAGCGGGAACCACCTCCATGGCCCATGGTCATGCAACGACAGGTGCAACCGGTGGGTGCCACGACCACGCTGCTCGTCGAGCGGCTCAAAGAGCGCGGTCTTTTCATCACCCCTTCCGAAGCAACGATTCTGGCGCTGGGCTTGTACGAGGAAACAGGATCGTTTCTCTTTCCTTCCACCACCCCGCGTGACGTGGACGCTGCTGCCTTTGTTCTGCGCGCCGGCGCCGATTTGAACGTCGTCGCCGAAACTCTGCAGCATCCACTGGATCCCGATTTGATCGCCCTGCTGAATGATCTGCTGCAATCAGGGGAGATCTACTATCTCGAGGGTCGAAAAATTCTGGTGACCGGGAGCACCTATGACCGCTATCGAGGTGATCTGGCTGAGGCGGTTCAACGGCTCGCTGAGCTGCAGGGCCTCGATGCGGTCATCGTTGCCATTGCGCTGGACGAAAAAGTCGAAATTATCGGGCGGAGCCGACGGCCCGAGATCGATGTCGCCTGGATCGCGCGCGAATTCGGCGGCGGCGGGCATGCCGTGGCCGCAGCCGCCAGTGTGAAGGGACGGACACTCGTCGAGGTTCAGGAGCAACTGAGAACACTCCTGACGCAACGATATCGCCCCTCGCTGTTTGCTCAAGATGTCATGACGAAACCGGTCAAATCGGTCGGCGCAGATGCGACGGTCTTGGACGCCGAACGGACCATGACCACCAGTGGAGTCAATGTATTGCCCGTCCTCGATCGGAACGAGCAGTATGTCGGGATCATTTCACGGGAAATCGTGCAGAGAGCGCTCTTCCACCAGTTGGGCGATCAGCGGGTTGGCGACTTCGCCAGGAGCGATCAGTACAGCGCGAGGCCGGACACGCCTTTCCACGACATCGAAGCCCGGATGATCGAATTGAATCAGCGATTCGTGCCGGTGCTGGTCGGTGAAAAGGTCGTCGGCGTCATTACAAGAACCGATTTGCTTCGCGCGCTCCACGACGACGTGCTCGCCGCCCATGCTCAACCAAAATCGCTGATGGGCTTGGAGCATGTGCGTGGGGTGCGACGCCGTGAAATCGGGGGGCTGTTGCGTGACCGGTTACCCCATCCGGTGTTGAACGTTCTGCGAACGGCAGGCGAACTGGCCGAACGACTCGGGTATTCCGCCTATGTCGTCGGAGGGTTCGTCCGCGACCTGTTGCTCGGCATCGACAACCTCGACGTCGATTTGGTGGTGGAAGGCGACGGGATTACTTTCGCCCGCGCATTCGCCAAGGACAACGAGGCCTCCGTGACCGTTCACGATCGATTTGGTACGGCGGTGCTGCGATTTTTGGACGGATTTAAACTGGACGTGGCGACGGCCCGCACGGAATATTACGAATATCCGACCGCCCTCCCGACGGTCGAGCAGAGTTCCATCAAGAAGGACCTCTATCGTCGGGATTTTACGATCAATACGCTCGCGGTCAGGCTCAATCCCGACGCATTCGGCCGCTTGATCGACTTTTATGGCGGCCAAAGGGATCTCAAGGAGCAGATTATACGAGTGCTCCATAGTCTGAGTTTCGTAGAGGATCCGACGCGGGTCTTTCGCGCGATTCGGTTCGAACTTCGTTTTGGCTTTCATTTGAGCAAAGAAACGCTGGCCTTGATCAAAGGCGCGGTCAAGATGGAATTATTCCATCGACTGTCCGGCCAGCGATTACTGGATGAGCTTCGACTCTTATTTTCGGAGCGGACACCGCGCCATGCCGTTCGTCGGCTGGCGGATCTCGATCTTTTGCGGTTCATACATTCGAAGCTGGTGTGGTCGAGCCGTTTGGACCGGCGTTTGATCGACGTGGAGGAGGGACTGGATTGGTACAGACTGTCCTGCCTCGATCGGACCATCAGGCGATGGCTCGTCTACCTCATGGCACTGGCGGAGGTCTTGCCGGAGCGATCCGTCCAGGATGTGCTCGCACGATTCCCCTTCACGGAAGCGGAGCGATCTGCAATCATGGCGGCACGGTTCACCACGCACAATATCTGCCGGCAACTCAGGCAACGGACAGGCCTTCGTCCTTCCGAGATAGTGCGCATGCTGTCGAGCCTGTCGGACGAGACTCTCGTATTTCTCCTGGCGAAGAACAGGCCGGAAACGGCGAAGCGGCAGATCGCCGCCTATCTCACGACCTACCGGACCGTCAAACCTGTCTTGACAGGGAAAGAGCTCAAATCCTACGGTCTTGCGCCGGGCCCTCTGTACAGCACGATTTTAGCTCAATTGACCGAGGCGCGGTTGGATGGGGAGATCACAAGCGAGGCGGAAGAACGGGAGCTGGTCAAGCAATTTGCCAATCGAGCCTCGGCTGCGACGCAGCAGTAGTTCGTGGAAATGGGAGCCTGCAGGCTGAATCGTCGTTCGCGTGGTTGTCGATGTCCGGGCGTGATCGAGTCAACGCCGCTCGGTACAGAGGCGAGGAAGGTTACGCCAATGGCTCAACCGGCTCGAGTTCGTCGTGCATGTCGACGGTTCGAACCTCTTTTCCCATCGCGGCGAGGATGCCGTCATAGACGATGCGTGCCGCGACCGACCATTTCGGATTGAATGGGCGACCAGCAAAAGCGGCTTCGGCCGCCTTTTTCTCATCGTGGGTAATTTGTCGGGGAGTCAAAATACTGTCCATGGAAATAATAATAGATCGCTTCAGAGCATTGTCAAGGACTCATCACGGAAATGATCGATCACCCGAAGAGTCTGTCCGAGTAATGCCATTCTACTGCGGTAGATGTCTGACTCCAAGAGCGAATACGCTTTCGGTTTTTTCGAGCCTGCGGCCTCGCAACGAAGGCTTACTCGGACAGACTCCTAGGGAACGGCCAGAAGTCACGAAGAGGGGTAGGCGGCAGCAGACGATCCAGTTCGACGTGATGGGACCGAAATAGCTCAGAGGCCTTCTCCTGTGAAGTCAGCGCGAACGAGAGACTGTCGCCTGGGCACAACTGCGCCGCCAAAGAATGGTCGGAGGCGATCATCGTTGCGAGTGTGGCATAACCTCCGGTCGTCTGACTATCTGCCATGAGCAGAATCGGTTGCCCATCTGGCGGAATCTGAAGGGCGCCGAAGGTCACGGCATAGGACACGATGTCGACTGATGAGCGCTGCCGCAGTTCAGCTCCACGTAACCGATAACCCATACGGTCGGCTTCGGAGGTCACCCGGTAGGGACGCTCGATCAACACCCGGAGTGCCTCGTCGGTGAAATGATGGACGTGGGGGCCGGGAATGAGGCGCACCGTCGGTGAGTTGGAATAGTGCGGCCGATGCGACGGCGGAAGGGCACGGCCTGCGCATTGTGCGCTCGCGGTGGATCCTGCGCCTACGTCGAGACAGTCTCCCTTCTTGAGTACGCGGCCTCCGAGACTTCCCACGCTGCTGCGCACATGGGTCGATCGACTCCCAAGGATCATCGGACCATCGAGTCCTCCCGAAACGGCAAGATAGGCGCGGACGCCCTGTCGCCGTATGCCGAATTGCAACCGGCTTCCTGCCGGCATCGTGACCACCGTCCACAGGGGCAGCATCACGCCGTGACAGGTCGGTGAAAGGTCTGCGCCGGTGATGGCGATAGTCAATGCCTGTTCGAACAGCAGTTCCGGTCCTTGGATCGTGATTTCCAAGCCGGCCGCATCGTCAGGGTTACCCAGCAAACGATTCCCGACTCTGAGCGCCCACCGATCCATCGCGCCGCTGACCGAGACGCCAAAGCGTTGAAAGCCATGGCGCCCCAGATCTTGAATGGTTGTGAAGAGGCCGGGGCGCAGAACATGAATATGACGGCGATCAGACGGCATGGTCCAATCGCACAACGGGAATTCTTCCATCGTCACACATGGTTCGCAACGCATGGGCCAGCCGCAGGGCACCTGGGGTGTCGCTATGCAGACAAAGGGTATCGATACGGAGCTGGAGCGACGTGCTGTCGATGGCCGTGATCGTGCCATCGTGAATAAGCGAGTAGGCTCGGGAGACGACGGTCGATTCATCGTGGAGCACGGCGCCCTCCTGATTGCGCGGAACCAGTCGACCGTCCGCTTGGTACGCTCGATCGGCAAATCCTTCGGCCGCGATGGCCAGGCCCTGCGCGTCCCCGGCGGTAAGGAGTTCGGATCCGGCTAATCCGACCAAGATCAAACTTTGATCGATCTGCCCTAGCGTTGCGGCAATGGCGTCGGCAAGCCGGCGGTCGCGGGCGGCCATATTGTACAGCGCTCCATGCGGTTTGACGTGCGTGAGGCGAACGCCTTCCCCCTGACAGATAGCCATCAACTCGCCGACCTGCGACAGTATCAATTCCCGCACGATGTCCCCGGACAATGGCTGCTCGCGACGGCCGCGCATGCCTCTATCCGGCAAGCCGGGGTGTGCGCCGATGGCGAGATCGTGCTGCCGGGCGAGTTGCACGGTCCGACGCATCACCATGGCGTCTCCCGCATGGACGCCGCAGGCGATGTTCACGGACGTCACGTACGCCATGAGGCGCGCTTCCAGATCCACCTGCTCCGGCGTCATGGCTTCGCCGAGATCACAATTAAGATCGATGGAGCGAAGGGTCTTCATGGGTGGTCGAAAGAAAGGTTGCTGAATTCCTCCATGTCGATGGGCACAAACTGCACCTGGTCTCCCGCATTGATCAGACATGGCTTTGGCCTCCTGAGATCAAACAGGCGGACCGGTGTGCGTCCAATGATACGCCAGCCACCGGGGCTGGGCTGGGGATAGATGCCTGTCTGGTTCCCTGCCATGCCGACCGATCCTGCGGCCACCTGCCTGCGCGGCGTGGGCAAGCGAGGAGCTGCGATGCGATCCGGCACCATGCCCATATAGGGGAAACCAGGACTAAATCCCACCATGTAAACGCGATAGGTCACAGAGGCGTGCAGGGTGATGACATCTGAGGGCGCGAGCCCGGCCCGCTCAGCGACGTCGAGTAAGTCGGGCCCCAATTCCTCTCCATAACAGACGGGAATCATATGGATGGCGCTTGAACGAGCGGTCGGGGGGGAGGAGGGCTCCAGGAGCAAACGAAGTTGAGCCGTCACCGTTGCCGCATCCGTGTGAAGCAGATCATAGTAGATCGTCGCGGCATGATAGGTCGGGACTACGTCTATGACGCCTGGAATGGCGGCTCGTTCTACCGCATCGGCAAAAGCCAGGACCAGGTCGTTGGTAGGGAGATCAATAGTCGATCCGAATTCGACCGTCAAGCCTTGCTCAGTGAACGGCACAATGCGCGGCATGACGCTCACAGGTTTCTCGGCGCTGGTCCGGTGATCGAGCAGCTGGTTTCCATTTCAATCGTTGTCCCGTAAGGCTACGGAGGGGAAAGCGTGCTGTCAAGGTGAACGCGACGAAGCCAGCATGATATAGTCGCCTTCATTATGCCTCGAGTGGATTATTATCGCGTTCTCGGTGTCTCGCGCGATGTCACCGATGACGACATCAAGAAGGCCTATCGGAAGCTCGTTTTCCAGCATCATCCCGATCGAAATCCGGACAACATCAAGGCAGAAGAAAAAATCCGTGAGATCAACTCTGCCTATGAAGTCTTGGGAGATTCCGAGAGCCGGCGGACCTATGATCGGCTGCATTGGGGCGAGGAGCCGCGGAATGAAGCCGTCGATCCCTCGTTCTTTCTCGAGGAAATGGAGAAGAAGCTCTTCGATGAAGGACGCAAGGAAGTGTTTGCCGTCCTCATGACGATGCTACCGCGGGTGAAATCGGAACTGGCCACGGTGCGTGAACGTACCGTGGCGCATCAGGGGTATGACTCATTCAAACATCCTATGGTGGAGGCGCGCGCGGCTGAGGTGATGGACGAATTCGTCACCCCTGACATGGAGAAACGCAAACAACGCCTTCTTGAGGTGGCGCTTCAAATGATGGTGTCGCAGTCTGTAGTGGCGCGTGGTGATGAAGGTGGTATTCGTTCCCTGCGCGGCCGGCTGGAAGACGCGTTTCGAAAGGGACGGATCAACGGATTTGTGATGGCGCTGGAACTGCTGTACGAACGACGATAGGGGAGGGTGGACTACGTAGGCTAGGTATTCGCGAGGGCCCCGGCCACGAAACGTCCGCGTTGCATGACGCCCACGATTCGCTCTCGTTGGAGCAGCATCCCGATATTCCTGAGCGGATTTCCCTCCACGAGCAACAAGTCGGCCTGCTTGCCCTCTGCAATCGAGCCGATGTCCTGATCGAGACCCAACAATCGCGCCGCGGCTGAGGTGCTGGTCATGATCGCCTCCATCGGGGCCATCCCTAACGCAACCATGCGTTCCAATTCCTGCGCATTCTCACCATGATGATTGAACGGCGTGCCCGCGTCGGTCCCGAGCGCAATGGCAATGCGCCGTCGCAGGGCCGCGCGGAAGCTCTTTTCATGCCGCGTCACCATGTTCCTGGCCTTGGTGCGGGCGCTGTCGGGAATGCCGCAACCGGCCGGGCAAGCCGCGGTGGTGGCGAGGGCAGACAAGGTCGGCACCATGAACACGCCGCGTTGAATCATCATCTCAGCGGCTTCGTCGTCCATGAGCGTGGCATGTTCGATGGAATGGACGCCGGCGCGCAGTGCATTTTTCATCCCGCCGGCTCCATGGGCATGCGCGGCCACATGCCGGCCATGCGCCACGGCGACTTCAACGGCAGCCGTCAATTCTTCAATGGTCATTTGGGCCTGGTCCGGCGAGGTGCCGGGGGTGAGCACGCCTCCGGAAGCGATCAGCTTGATGACGTCGGCGCCGGCGGCCAACTGATCCCGCACCGCTGTCCGAACGGCTTCGACCCCGGACGCTTCCCGACCGATGAACCGGGCATGACCGCCCGGCATGCAGATCGCCAGGCCGGCCGCAAGGATGCGGGGCCCTGGGGTCACGCCGGACTCGATGGCCTGTTTCAGCGCAAAGACCGCATGGTCGCGAAATCCCACGTCCCGCACCGTGGTAAACCCTGCCTGGAGCGTGCGGCGGGCCGACTCGGCCGCTTTCAACAACGTGTGTGTGGAGGAATCGCCCTCTACCGAAGCGACGACATCCGCTTCCGCCCCCAAACATAAATGGACGTGACAATCGATGAGCCCCGGCAGAACCGTCAATCCTCGACCATCGATTCGTTGAGTTCCCTTCGGAAGCCGGATGTCCCGATCTGAGCCGACCGCGACGATACGGCTTCCCTCGATGACGAGAGCGCCTTGTTCCAGCCGATGGCCGAGGCCATCAAGAATTCGAACCGGGCGAATGGCGATGGTCATGGCATTTCGGTAATCGGAATGGTGACGATGATGCCCCCCATGATGTCGTTGAGCTTATAGTCACGACGGGGACTGTTGGTGTGATTGTTGTGACAGGACACGCAGCTTTCCGAGACCGCCCGGTCGGCGTAGATACCTTGGAAATAGCGGATCCCTGATTGCTGATAGAAGCCCGTGAAGGGTTTGGCGGGGACCTTCATGACCGCTTCCAATCCACGCCGTTCGAAGTCACTGTTGGGGCCGTTCCACACATAAATCGGTGTCAGGCTGGCAAGCCGGAAACTGAGTTTGAGATCTTTCTGTGCGACCAGGCGCCCGGACTCCAATAGGAATTGGGCCGGCAGAGGCAGACCCTTCTCTTCTTTCCAATGTTCAAGCGCCTCGACCACGCCTTGGTTGTGCAGCTTGTCCACGACATTCTGCGTGTAATTGGCCCGATTCGCATCGATCACGGCTTGAATGAAGCCCGTGACACGTTCTGGCGCCACCATATCAGCCTTGCGCGATTCAGCTACCGCCAAGGCGATGACCCAATAGGTGATGGCGGCCACGAAGCCCGCGGCCCCGGCTGCCACGATCCATAATCCGCTTCGACTCATGCGCTCCTCCTCGCCGACCGCTGTGAGCCGGTATAAGTTTCCTCGGCCGCTTGCACCGCGCGACCAGGGTGCGTCAGCCACCCGTGGCAGGTAAAGATTTCTTCCAATGCATTGAGCAATGTCAGGACATGGGCCTCTCGACAGGATTCGCCCATGAGGCCGATGCGCCATACGCGTCCGCGTAGAGGCCCCAGTCCCCCGCCGATTTCAATGCCATAGTTGTTCAAAAGCTGTGACCTCACCAATGCCTCGTCGATCCGATCCGGCAGCGTGACACAGTTAAGCATGGGGAGTCGATGGCCGGCGGCGGGCAGGGGCAACAGATCCAGCTTGTGCAGTCCCGCCAGGAGGGCGTCACTATTGAGCTGATGGCGGGCAATTCTGGCCGAGAGACCCTCTTCGTGCACCAGCCGTAAGGCTTCCCGAAGGCCATAGAGCATCGAGATCGGAGCGGTATGGTGGTACGCGCGGGTCCGATCGGCCCAATACTCGGCAATCAAGGAGAAATCGAAGTACCAACTACGGCAAGGAGTGGTCCGTTCTTGAAGGCTGTGGACCGCGCGCGAACTCAGCGTGAGCGGCGCAAGACCGGGCGGACAACTCAGGCACTTTTGCGTGCCGCTATAACAGGCATCGATCCCCCAGGCATCGACCTCAACCGGAACGCCGCCAAGCGAGGTGACGGCGTCGACGATCAATAACGCATCGTAGTCCCGGCAGAGGGACCCCGCATCTTCTAACGGTTGCCGGGCGCCGGTCGACGTTTCCGCATGAACCAGGACGACCGCCTTGACGGGGGCGGAGTGAGAGAGCCGGTCCCGCAACAACTCCAATGGAATGGTCGTTCCCCATGGCACTTCAATGGGGAGGACCGTACCGCCATGACGTTCGACCATGGTCGCCAAGCGGGAACCGAAGATGCCGTTCACGCCTACGATCGCGCGATCGCCAGGTTCGATCAGGTTCGCGATGACGGCTTCCATTCCGGCGGAACCTGTCCCGGACAGCGCGATCGTCAATTCATTCTGGGTCTGGAAGGTCGCTCGGAGCAGGGCCTGGATCTCATCCATGAGCCCGAGAAAGACGGGGTCGAGGTGCCCCAGCAGCGGCAACGACAGCGCGTGCAGAACACGAGGGTGCACCATGCTCGGACCGGGGCCCAGAAGCAGGCGAGACGGGGGGATGAAGTCCTGGTACTGGGCCGTGCTCATCGTCGGAGTTGATCGCCCATGGTCGTCATCGAAGGTTACCGATTGGCCAGCGGGCTAGTATAACGAAAGCAGATGGGATTCGGCCATGGGATTGTCGGTCGCTCTGAACGGACTCCTGTCCTGCCGGCTCATGGCACGGTCATTCAGTTTCGCCTCTCGAAAGGCCGATAGTATATACTCCGGCGCTCGCGAGGTCTGCATGGATACGTACGAACTGATCCCGTCGGCAGCCAACGAAGACCGGACGCCGATCCCCATGGTTGGCGCGCCGCCACCGCCTTATCAGTATGATCCCGGTTTCTCGAGGGTGATCACGCTCTTATCCGCGGTGGTCCTCTGCGCATCGATTGCCGTGGTGGCATGGTTGTCATTCGATGTGCCTCGCGTCGATCGTGTGCCCGATGCCGAACGAGCCCTCAGTCACATGGTGGGCCGTTTGATGGACCTCGAAGCCGGACTCAAAACCCTGCCGATCTGGGAGCAGTTTTTCTATGACATGACGATGGGGAGTGATGCCAACGATCGCGCGCAAGCCATCGACTGGTATCGTGAACTGGCCGAAGAATCCCCGGATCCCTTCGTGGATGTGCACCTGGCGATTTTAGAAGGTGAAGCGGGGCGCAGCGCGGAGATTCAACACAAAGTTGGGAGATGGGCGCAGCAGAACGAACCCTATCCGGTGTTTGCAAGGTTCCTTCAAGCTGCCTACCTTGATCCTCATGTGTCACCAGGCCGTGCTTTCGATTTGCAGGCGCATCTCGCAGAGCAGCCTCTCAGCGGGTGGTTTTATAGCAGCCTGGCGACTCGAATCGCTGAACGGTCGGGGGATAGGGCTCTGCTCAAGACGATCGCGACATCTTCTCAACAACGAACGTCAGACCTGTTGTGGGGCGCTCGGGCCTTCGCCGCCCTTGAGCTGACGCTCATGGTCGTGGGACTGATGGTGTTGGGATGGTGGCTCAGTCGGAAGGCTCGCAGAGCGGTCTTCTGTATCGGATCCGCTGAGCTTCCTCCCTTGTGGGCCGGACGATTGGGCGCGAGCGTTCTGCTTCGAGGGGGTGCCATCGGCGCCCTGCTGACGGTGGCTTTTCTCTATACCGCACTCGACTACCCTTCACTGCGGGTGCTGGCTGTACCCCTGTCTAACCTTCCCCTCTTGGCCCTCGCCTATTACCATTTGCTTAGGCCGCAGCGACAGACGTTCTGGTCGGGGTTTGGATTGCACATAGCACCTCGCCACCTGGGACACTTGGGGCTCGTGATCCTTGCGGTGGTGGCGGCCGGACTCGTCGGCGAATGGGTGATGGGGCGGATCGCAGAACCGTTGAACTTGGTCAGTCATTGGACTGAATGGTTTGATGCCGACCTCGCGTGGGGAGCGCCCCCGATTCTCGCAGTCAGTCTGATGGAATATGTGCTCTTTGCGCCGGTGTTCGAAGAACTGGCCTTTCGAGGCCTGCTATTCGGCGTGCTTAGGAGACGGCTTCACTGGTGGCCTGCCGCCATGCTGAGCGCCGCGCTGTTTGCGCTCGCCCATGGCTATGGGCTGATCGGCTTCCTCAGTGTGTTTTGGAGTGGGTTGGTGTGGGCGTGGGCCTATGAACGAACCGGCAGCCTCTGGCCGGGGATGATCGGCCATGCCATCAATAATCTGCTCGTCTGTCTCAGTGTCATGGCTCTGCTCCGAGCCTGATGAGTTCCAGCAACTTATTCGGTCCCGAAAAGCATTCTGCCCGGCACCTGTCCTTCGGTCACGGTCGCGGGGCTTGAGCCTGCCGATGGGCATGTCCGCCATCCAGTGTGTGTAGAAAATGCCGGAAGACGCCTGACGTTGCTGCTAGGTGTCGATCCTGAGATCCGGATTAGAGGGCTCGGTGGGCAGTGACGATGAGAATTTGGGCCGGTCTCTTGCTCTTGTTCCGCCAGCAGTGCCGACTGTTTGCGGGAATGCCCGCAGCATCACCCTGCTTGAGGTCGTGCATCTCCTCCTCGAGCGTTAATTCGACGGTTCCCCGGAGTACCACCGCCAATTGTTCTGCTCGCCGCACGTACGGTTTATGCCCGCTCTTTCCGCCCGGTTGGATAGTAACAACCATGGGTTCCAACTGGCTGTCTTGATTGAACGGTCCCAGCGCTTCGATTTTTGCACGGGACCATTCGCTTTGGACGACCGATCGTGCGTTGGAGCGGATAATGGCCGGCAACGGCGGATCCACAGCTCGAAAAAACTTGTTGGCAAGGGTTCGTACTGAGAGGTGGTGGGTTCTTCGCAGATGGCGAACAATATCGCCGACGTGCACTTCAGGTTTGACTAGGGAGGGCTTGGGGCCCCTGGAGGATTTCTTCGGTACGATGCTCATTGATGGCTCTTGATTAAAACCCGCAATATATAGTGCCGCTCTGGACGCCGCGTTGACCTGTGTACCATGTTTCCCAGCCCGTCTCAAGCCACAAGAGGCGAAGACGATGGGTGTCCTCACTCCTCGCGCGCTAGGTATGTGGAGGGATTTGCTCGACCGCAGGTCAGCTTGCGAATATCCCCGCTTGCATCTCCAATCCGACAAGTCACATAATCGGGAATGTCCAGTATAGGTGTACACTTGTAAAGAGACGGACCTTGGTCGTTAATGATCGAAAGTTCTTCCGGGCTCCTCCAGGCTGGGTGGGTGGTCAATGTTGAGGAACGAGAATGTCGGCTTCGAAGCGCGAGCTGAATAAGCGCGGCGTATAAAATAGCCGACAGGGAGGTCCGTAGTGCTGAGAGATAAGGCAGCGGTGATCACATTGGCTATATTCCTATGCGGATATGCCGTGCTCTGGGTGACGGGAATCACCAGTACCGGGCATCTGCTGGATAACGTAATTGCCGGGTATCTGCTGGCTTGGGGTCTCTATGGGTTCTTGTCTGATCTCCCTCGTCAAGAGATTCGAGCGAGGTTTGTTCTCATGACGTTGGTGGGTGTGGCGTTGCTCGGGGCGGCTGAATTACTGGGAGCGGTGGGCTGGATCAATTATCAAACCCTATTGGGTACTCAGGGAAGGACCTGGTTTGAGCGCCCAGGCTATGTTCGCGATCCCGAGTTGGGGTACCGGCATGAGGCGCATTATCGAGAGCGAGGCTCTTTCGTTCGAGGGAATATTGGAGAGGCGCTCTGTCTCCCGGCCAACCCCCCTGTCGAGTTCGACCTGCGCTACGATCAGCACGGATTTCGAAATGACGAAGATCGGGATCAGGCGGACGTCGTCGTGATCGGTGATTCGTACGTGGAATCGCCGATGTTGCCGAATTCGAGTTTATTGACCACCGGCTTGAGCCGGTCACTGGGCGCCCCGGTGGTCAATATGGGGATCAGCGGATATGGACCAGAGCAAGAACTGGTCGTGCTGAAGCGGTACGCGCTGACCTTACGACCCAAAACAATCGTGTGGCTGTTCTTCGAGGGGAACGATCTGTTGCAGTTGGATCCAGAAGATGAATCAGCTCGGCGGGAGCCGACAATAACTGCTCTAGAGGACTCCTATTGGATGCGGTCGCTGACCCGCAATCTATTGGTCTTGTCCAAGAAGGTGGCGAAAGGATGCGTGCCCCATCAGACCTACTTGCAGTTCCGGGGCATATTTCAGGAGGCGACCGGCAAACAAACGGAAATGTTCTTCTGGGAAAAGCCTGCACCTCTCAGGCCCATGGATCGCCTAAGGCTTGAACGATTACGATCGATCCTGAAGGAAGCGCACGAACTGTGTCGGCGCCAGGGCGTTCATCTCGTGGTGGCATTTGCACCGGTCAGTTACCGGGTGCATCAGGGGCTGGAAAATTTTGAGCCATCGACGCCGCAAATGCGAGCATGGCAGGTCAACGATTTGCCCGACCAGGTGAAGTCCCTACTGGGGGGGATTTCACAGGACATCGTCTTCGTCGATATGACCCAGCCGCTCAGAACCGCTGCCGCCGCTGGTGTACTGACGTACTTGCCTGATGACACGCATTGGACGACGGAGGGGCAACGAGTGGCCGGGCAAGCGCTTCACCAGCAAGTCCTGGCTTCCATCAACCGGTCAGCCGAGCGAATGGGCGTCTCGAGCAGGGGTTTCTCCGAAGCTGGATGGCGCAGGGGCTTGCAGCGCCTCTAAGGCTTCATACAGATCTGGGTGCCGAAACACCGGCGCGACGTGATCGACAAGTTTTCGAGTCACAATCCGCTTCCCGACCTCCGGTGAATCAGAAGAACGCGGGCTGACAATTCCCCAGCGTCTGGATACCTCAGCGCAGATCTCCGCCCAGCGTCGTGGGTGACCGTCACTCACATTGTAGGTTTCTCCGGCATTCCCCTCTTGCAGGGCCAGAAGGCAAACCAGGGCTAGATCTTCGACATGAACGAGATTGACGAACTTGGCTGTCGAGCCGACCCGGCCTTGTCTGATCCACTCCAGCGGATTACGATCCGGCCCATAGATGCCGGCCACGCGTAGAACGGTGGCGCCGTGAGATGTTCGTAAGTATTCCTCTCCTTGGACTCGGGGCAGGTCGGTATTGATCGAACTGGTCTCATCAATCCAGGGAGCACTGCCGCCTGCCTGGCCCCTGTCCTGGTCGTACGCCGACGTACTTCCCAACACCACCAGTCTTTGAGAAGGGCCGCAGGAATGGTCGGCAAAGGCTTGGACCTGTTCCAGGGGCGCGGCTGGAAATGTCCAGATCAGATCGACGTCCGGTGCCAGGGACGGCCACGTCGCCGGATCGTCCAGGCTGAAACGAAGGCGGGCGTTCGGCTCGACGTACGACAGATGGAGCTCTGGCCGCCGGCTGCTGGCCAGGACCGACATGGACCGTTGGGTGGCCAACTGATAGATCCATCGGCCGGTGTAACCGGATCCCAGGATCATGAGGCGGCGAAGGCTGGCCATCGATGCATCATACACGAACTGCCCTCGGGCTTGTCCCATGTGGACCGCGACGGTCCCGCTCCTGGTCACCGGAGTGAGACGCATGCTAGAATCCCGCCTCTACGGCCTGCTCACGCATGGGCAGGAAGAGACGGGGAACCACATGAGTGGATCAGCAGAGGTGATCGCGCATCGTCGCCAAAACCTCATGGTCGGGCTGGCGGCCGTTTTAGCCTGCTTCTTTTTCGTGCTGGATCTCCTGGTGCCGCTTGGAGTGGCCGATGCGGTGTTATATAGCGCCGTGGTGTTTCTGTCAGCCGCCAGCCGCTACAGACGCTTGCCGATCGTGACGGCGACCGCCTGTTCGCTCCTGACCTTCATTGCGGCGCCATTCAGCCCGCGCGTGCCCGGTCTGCCTGCGTGGTTTGAATGGTCGAACCACCTCCTCAGTCTGTTCGGTGTGTGGGCCCCGGTCGCCTTCGTGTATCAGCGCCGCCGCACTGAGTGGCTGCTGAAAGAAGTCAACGAACAACTGGAGCGGCGTGTGGAGGAACGCACTGCGGATCTTGCCGCCAGCCGGCAGGCCGTCGAGCGAAATGAGGACCAGCTCCATACCCTGACCGGCCGAATCTTGACCGCGCAGGAGGAGGAGCGCCGGCGGATCGCGCAGGACCTGCACGATGATGTGAACCAACGGTTGGCACTGCTCATGCTGGACCTACAGGGTATCGACCGTCGGCTGGACCCGCTGTCGGTCCACGTGCAAGAGGCAATCCGCAATGTGCTCACGGGGCTGGAAGAGCTTTCGGACGACGTGCGGTACATGGCGTACCGGTTCCATCCCTCGATCCTGGACGACCTGGGGTTGAAGGCGGCCTTGCAGCGGTTGCTGGATGATTTTTCGAGCCGGTCGGGAGTGAAGACACTCTTTGTGCATCAGCCACTTGACCATACGCTCGACAAGACCGCCGCGACAGCATTGTATCGAGTCGTCCAGGAGTGCCTCTCGAATATTGCGCGCCATGCGAAGGCCACCAGGGTCGAGGTGGAGGTAACCGTTGAAGAGGAGGGGGTGGCTGTCATGGTGCGTGACGATGGAATGGGGTTTGATCAGACCGCTATCAGCCGCACGGCGGGGGGATTGGGACTGCTGAATATGCGGGAGCGGCTGTTGGCGGTGCAGGGCTCTTGCGAAGTGGATTCCCTGCCGGGGAAGGGGACGACCGTGTCGATGTATGTCCCCTTGGTACGGGTCGCGATATGACGTTGCCGCGGGTGCTGCTGGCAGATGACCACACGCTGGTTCTGGAGGGGTTTCGGCGGCTCCTCGATGAACAATGCGAGCTGGTTGGAACCGTAGGGGATGGACGTGCTCTCCTGGAGGCGATTCCCCACGTAAAACCGGACATCGTCATTCTGGATATTTCCATGCCGGTGCTGAACGGGATTGATGCGGCTCGGGTCTTGAAGGTCAAATATCCTCAAGTGAAGGTCATCTTTATCACCATGCATGCCGATCCGGCCTATGTGCGGGCGGCGTTCGAAGCCGGCGCGTCCGCCTACCTGCTCAAGCGCTGCGTAGGGGAAGAATTGGGGCAGGCCATGCGCGCCGTGCGAAGCGGCAATTTCTACGTCACCCCCCTCGTCACCAAAGAAGTGGTCGAAGGCATGCTGCGCGGGGTCGACGGCGGGACGCCATCGGGGCCTGAATTGACGACCCGTCAGCGTGAGGTTCTTCAGCTTCTGGCAGAGGGCCACACGGTAAAGGATATCGCCGGCACTCTCAAGATTTCTCCCCGGACGGTCGAGTTCCATAAGGGCCAAATTATGGAACAACTCAACCTGCACACGACGGTAGAACTCGTAAAATACGCGTTGGCGCAGGGGTTGACCGGGCACTCATAGGACACCGCCATTCAGCCTTCCGTTCGTTCATCCTGATCGTTTACCAGCTAAGTATCAGGTATATTTTACCCGCTCTAACCCGTGTTATTACGCGTGTGGTTTTCCCTTCACTTGCCTACGATCACTCCACACTTTTCTAAGCAGTCATTCGTAGGAGTATGGGAAAACACATGTCTCGTCCACGGGTTGTGATCGGTGATTCCTCTCGGGCCATGCTGGCCTTTCTAGAAATCCTCCTGGAGTCGCAATTCGAGGTGATTGCCTCCGAAACGGAGGGCGAAGCGTTAGCCCTGACGGTAAAAAACCTTGTTCCAGACTTGGTCATCCTGGATTTTTCTTTGTCGTTTCTCGAAGGCTTGTCGGTCGCCCGACAGCTCCAAGAGACGGTCGTGAGCACCAAGGTGGTATTTTTTTCGTCCCATGAGGATCCAGCCTATGCCGCTGCGGCCTTCGAAGTGGGAGCGATGGGGTATCTCGTGAAACAGCGCACGGTCGACCTGGGGCATTATCTCAACCGGGTATTGCGGGGTGAACGAGTGTGCTGTCCTGACGATATTCAAAAGAAGGTTCCCAGCAAGAAGAAGAAATGATCACCCGGCTGGTGGTCGTGAACCTGCTTCACGCAAGAGGACATCGACGATGGTCCGAGTCATACCGATGTGTGGGTTGTGTCGGCGGGTATGCGATGAGGGGTTGTCGGCAAGGGGCGGGGCGGGCTGGGTGGATTTTCCCAGCTACCTTTCGCGGCATGTCGTATCGTCTTCGCAAATACAGTTCTCAAGCGACTATTGCAACGAGTGCCGCCTGTCTTACAATATTTTGAAACGGTACGGTACCTAGTACACGGCGTTGGCCCGTGAGCGGCCCCCGGCTGAGGCGAGATCGAGGGCGAGTGCACATTTTTTGTGCTCTCCCGGTGTGTTACGATCATTTCGTATGTCCGCCTTGCCGTTCCATCCCATCATCGCCGACTGGTTTGCGACACGCTTCGCCTGCGCGACCGACGTCCAGCTGCAGGCATGGCCCGCCATTCAATCCGGACGTGATGTTTTGATCGCCGCGCCCACCGGGTCGGGCAAGACCCTGGCCGCCTTCCTCTCCTGTATCGACCGGCTGTTCCAACAGGCCGTCGACTGTGACCTTCGAGACGAAACCCAGGTCTTGTATGTTTCGCCTCTCAAGGCGCTGAGCAACGACGTTCAGAAAAATCTCCAGCATCCGCTGACCGAGATCGGCCAGCTCGCCTTGACCGCCGGCCTGTTGTTGCCCGAGTTGCGGGTCGTGGTGCGCACCGGCGATACGCCGATGACGGAGCGGCAACAGATGCTTCGACGCCCGCCCCATATCCTCATTACCACCCCCGAGTCTCTGTTTATCTTGCTGACGGCGGAGAAAAGCCGGGCGATGTTGAAGACGGTGCGCACGGTCATCGTGGATGAAATTCATGCCGTCGCACCGAACAAGCGCGGGGCCCATCTGGCCCTCTCGTTGGAACGGGTGACGGCCCTCACCGGCTGTGCCGTACAACGAATCGGTCTCTCCGCCACCCAGCGGCCGATCGAGACGGTCGCGGAGTTTCTCGTGGGCGAGCGCCCTTTGCCTCAGGTGATCGATGTCGGTCATCGCCGGGACATGGACCTCGCCGTCGAGGTACCGAAGGACGAACTCGGGGCCGTCGCCACCAATGCCATTTGGAGCGACGTGTACGACCGCCTTGCCGCCTTGGTCGAGGCCCACCGATCGACCCTGGTGTTCGTGAACACGCGTCGGCTCGCGGAGCGGGTGTCGCATTATTTGGAAGAGCGACTGCGCCATTTGGGAGAAGGGGTAGTTGCCGCCCATCACGGTAGTCTGTCCCGGCAAATCCGCTTATCGGCGGAGGACCGCCTGAAAAATGGAGCGGTCCGCGTGGTCGTCGCCACGGCATCGCTCGAACTCGGCATCGACGTGGGGACAGTGGACCTCGCCTGTCAAATTGGGTCCCCGCGTTCGATCGCGACCTGTCTCCAGCGCATGGGCCGGGCGGGTCATTGGGTCCACGCCACCCCCAAAGGCCGGCTCTTCGCCACGACGCGGGATGAATTGATCGAATGTGCCGCGCTGATCAGGTCGATCAGGGCCGGACTGCTGGATCGCATCCAAATACCACCCGCTCCACTGGATGTCTTGTCTCAGCAAATCGTGGCCGCGGCCGCCACCCAGCCTTGGGGGGAAGCAGAGCTGTTCGACCTCTGCCGCCGGGCCATGCCGTATCGTGAATTGAGCCGGGAGACGTTCGACGCCGTCCTCAAGATGCTGGCGGAGGGATACGTCACGAGTCGAGGTCGTGGCCGAGCCTATCTCCATCATGATCGCATCAATCATCACATCCGGGGCCGTCGCGGGGCACGATTGGCGGCCATCACCTCCGGCGGCGCCATTCCAGATACGGCGAACTATGTCGTGATTGCGGAACCGGACGGGACGGTCGTGGGGTCGGTGGATGAAGATTTCGCCGTGGAGAGTTTGGCCGGAGATATCATTTTACTGGGCAATACCTCCTGGCGGATCAGAGGCGTCGAAACCGGCAAGATGCGAGTGGAAGATGCGCAGGGGGCTCCGCCGACCATTCCGTTTTGGCGCGGGGAGGGACCGTCCCGTACAGCGGATTTGTCGGCTGAGGTCGCCCGTCTCAAAGCGGATATCGATCGTCGTCTCGATACCGAACCTGCGTCTCTGACGCCCTACGCCCCACCGGTGCAGTGGCTGAAACAGGAATGCAGCCTCGACCAGCGCGGGGCGCAGCAGGCCGTGGAATATGTATTGGCGGGCAAGGCGGTCTTAGGCACCGTCCCGACTCAGCAGACCATTGTGGCGGAACGATTCTTCGACGAAAGCGGCGGGATGCAACTCGTCATCCATGCGCCGTTCGGCGGTCGGGTAAATCGGGCCTGGGGACTGGCCTTGCGGAAGCGGTTTTGCGTGACCTTCGATTTTGAGTTGCAGGCGGCGGCCACGGACGAAGGCATCGTCTTATCATTGGGAGAGCGGCACAGTTTCCCGCTCGATACGGTGTTTGCCTTCCTGAACCCCAAGACCGTGCAGGAGGTGCTGACGCAGGCCGTGCTGCAGGCGCCGATGTTCATGACACGCTGGCGTTGGAACGCCACGCGAGCCTTGGCATTGTTACGCTTCGTTAACGGCAAACGGGTGGCGCCGCAGATCCAGCGCATGCGAGCCGAAGACCTGTTGGCAGCGGTTTTCCCCGACGCGCTCGCCTGCCAGGATAATTTTCACGGGGAGCGGACCGCGCGACAGATACCGGACCATCCGCTCGCGCAGGAGACGATCAGAGATTGCCTCACCGAGGCGATGGATCTCGAAGGCCTCATCACGGTGTTGCAGAAGATCGACAGGGGCGCGATCACCTGTGTGGCCGTGGATACGCCCATGCCCTCCGCGTTTTGCCATGAAATCTTGAATGCCAATCCCTACGCCTATCTCGATGATGCTCCGCTGGAAGAACGCCGGGCACGGGCCGTGGAAATGCGTCGCACTCTGCCGCCTGACTTGGCGGGGGGTATGGGTGCGTTGGACCAATCGGCGATCGACCAGGTCGTCGAAGAATCCTGGCCGGTCGTGCGCGATGCCGACGAGTTCCATGATGCACTCCTGTCGTTAGGATGGGTGCCATGCGATCACAGGCCGGAGTGGGAACAATGGGCGCCGGCCCTGACAGCCGCCGGTCGGCTGGTGACGCTGTGGCGGGCCGGCAGACCGCTGGGTTGGGCGCCGGCTGAATTTCGTCATATTGTTCAGGTGCTCTTTCCCGATGACCGGATCGATCCGGACCATTCCGCCGCGGCACCGGTCGAATCCCTGGAACGCGAGGAAGCCCTCGATCGAATGGTCTTGGGCTGGATGGAAAGTATCGGGCCAACCACAGCCGCGGACCTCTCGCAGACCCTGCATCTTTCCGAACAAGACCTCCAGGCAACGTTCCTCAGACTCGAATCGCAAGGTCACCTCCTGCGAGGCCGCTTTACGAATCACGCTTCACGACCGACGAACGACGAGATCGAATGGTGTCACCGCCGATTGTTGGCCAGGATTCACCGGTTGACGATCGGTCGCCTGCGCAAGGAGATCGAGCCGGTCTCGGCCGCGGAGTTCATGCGGTTTCTCTTTCAATGGCAACATGCTTCGCCGGGCGCGCGCCTGCATGGTGAGGCGGGACTTCTTGACGTCATCAAGCAACTCGGTGGATTTGAGGCGGCCGCCTCGGCGTGGGAGTCTCAGATCTTGCGGATCCGCTTGGCCAAGTATGCGCCGGAATGGCTCGATCGGCTGTGTTTGAGCGGAGCGGTCATGTGGGGCCGGTTGACCCCACATCCTCGCTTGATGCAGGAGCTGACTCCGCTGCCTGGGCGGCGGGTCGTGCCGACTCGAGTCGCGCCGGTGAGTTTGTTCGCTCGCGAGGATGCCGAGACGTTACTGGCCGCCGCCGGCGAGGGGATGCAGCATGTGGATATCAACGCACGCCTCGGCGCCTCGGCCCAAGCGGTCCGGCGTGGGTTGCAGGAGCGTGGCGCCAGTTTTTTTAGTGAGCTGCTGCATGTTACGCGCCTCTTGGCGTCCGAGGTGGAAGATGGATTATGGGAATTGGTGGCGGCTGGGTTGGTGACGGCCGATGGGTTCGACAATCTGCGCGCCCTCATCGATCCACGGCGGCGACGGGCCGAGGGACGGGGGCGGAGCTGCCGCCCGCGCCATGTGGGCGGGCGCTGGTCACTGCTGAGACCCGCTGAGAGCTGTCAGCTATCGGCTGTCGGCTCTACTGAGAGCGTCGCGCGGCAACTCTTGCAACGGTATGGGATAGTGTTTCGCGACCTGCTGCTGCGCGAGTCGCTGGTGTCCTCCTGGCGGGATCTGCTGGTCTGTTACCGGCGTATGGAATCGAGAGGGGAATTGCGCGGCGGCCGCTTTGTATCTGGTTTTACCGGCGAGCAGTTTGCGTTGCCCGACGCGCTTGAGTCGCTGCGCGCGCTCAAGAAACGGCCCGACAGTCAACAGGACATCAAAATTTCAGCCGCCGATCCGCTGAATCTCGCGGGAGTGATTTTGCCGGGTCCCCGCATCGCCGCCGTGCCGTCGAACTTCGTGGTGTTTCGTGACGGCATGGTCAGTCGCACCGTGACGAGCAGAGAATCGATCGACCGCGATGCGCCAACGGTAGTCGAGGTGGGAAGGGTGCGAGGATAACGCGCTCTTGGAGACGTGTCCGCCGTCGTAGGCAAAACATCACTCGTCAAAACGATGGTGCGATTAGATGAGGAGCGCAGGTATCGCCAGCAACGGGCAGCGCGCGCCGCGCAGGACACGTTCCGTCGTGCTGCCGCGCAGGAGATCTAACACGCTGTCCTGTCCCTTGGTCGTCATCACGATCAAATCCACATCGAATTCCGCGCCCGCCGCCAGAATCCACTCCACCGGATCTCCTTGGCCGAAGAGTTGATTCCAGGACCACTCCGCCTTCTGCGGCAATACCAGTTCCTTGATCCCCGTTTTTTCCCCGGCATGCACCAGGGTAAAGGTGACAGGGTGAACACTGAGCTTCGAAACGAGAGCGCTTGCCGTCTCGATCGCCGGCTGAGACGGAGGGTCGATCGAGATCGGTAGTAACAACCGATGCAGCGAGGTCTCGCCGGTTTTGAGTGAGACGAACCCTTCCACGTGCGACGGCACGAACAAGGTCATGACTTCCATCTCACGCGAGACCGGCTCTGCGACCGGCTCATGAAGCCACCGGGCCCCGCCTTCATGCTGGTGGGTCGCTAACACCATCAGGTCGGCCGGCGATGTCCTGAGATGATGCATGATGGCCTGTTTGGGATCGGCGGCCAAGGCCCGGACCTTCTTGATCCCGATTCCGAGCCGCGCCACGTCGCTCTTGGCGCTGGACTCCGGCAGGAGCCCCCACGAAGCCAGCGTGGGACGAATGCGAGGAAAGTCTTCGAATCCTTCCGGCGCCACGGCGGGATCCACATGCATGATTGTCAGCTCGGCCCGGTGGACCAGCGCCATTTTCAGCGCATGGGCGAAGGCCACGTGACTGTCCTGCGAAAAATCCGTGGGATGGAAAATGCGTTGAATGGGTCGATGAGTCTGCTGTGCGTTCATGAGGATTTGAATTCCCTGTGTGATGTCGGTATCCGGCGCGCGTGCGTAGTCACGAGCCGACGGTCAGCGCGGTGCCAAGCGCATCCGGCTCACGAGCTCGTCGAGTGATCGACTGCCGGATTGATTCCATCGGATGTAGGCCTCCTGGGCGAACAGGTATGAGGAAGGGGACTCGGACTTTTCAATGAGTGTGTGCAGGGAGGCCAAATATTCTCCCTGTCCGCGGGCCAAGTCTTCCTCCAGATTTTGGGTATTGTAGGCGGTGAAAGCAGCGACTTTGTGCTCAGGATTCAAGAGGCCGTCTTCGTTCCACCAGACACGTCCCGAGGTCGTGCCGGTGATGTTGGACGTCGTATCCGTCGTTTCCTTGAAGGTCGCTTTGAAGGAGCAGGCGGAGAGCAGCAGCATGATGAACAAGCCGCCGAGCGCCGCAAGAGTCTGACGAGCATTCATGGTCTGAGGCTCCTTTCGTGAAGCGAAAAGGAAAGAGGGGATTCACGCGACTATAACATAAGTACCGAAGAAAATGAGCTGGGGAGATACCGAGCAGGAAGACTGCCGCTGACAGACGTAGAATCTGCAGAATGGCGATTGACAATCCTTCGGTGCCTGCGCACAATCGGCGAATCCTACGGCGAGAACAGAGGATGAAGCGGGCGACTTGCAAAAGAATTAGAGAGCTAAGGTAGTCTCGCGTCCGCAGTGCAGGGAGGCTTGAGAATGAATAAGGTGACGCTGGTGAGCATAATCATGGGTATGATGACCTTCGGGGTTGCGCCAGTGAGGGCGGAGTCGATTCCGCTGAAGCCGGGCGAATACCAAATTACGGCGGTCACGGAAACCAGCAATGGAGAGGGGGGCAAGCCGGCCACCCATACCCGCTGCATGAAGGAGGAGCACCTCGCCCATCCGGATGCCGTCTTCAATTATTATGTGACCAATGGCTTCAAGCCCAAGCCATCAAACAAAGTGATGAATGTGTCGATACATGATGGCAACGTCAGCTACGACATCGAGGGACCTCATGCGATCACCCGCGTGGAGGGTACCGTCTCCAGTACCGCCTTCTCAGTATTGCGCAAAGCCACCCCCACGTCCGGCAGCGGCATATTGGTCACGATGCGGGTGGAAGGAAAACGAATGGGAGACTGCTCGAGCAAATGACAGTGCGCGAATTTTGGCAGACCAACCATCTCCCATGCCTTGATTTTGAGGAGGCGTGGTTGAACCAGCCTCCTTTCCTTCGCCGTTAGTTCACCCACAGTCGCCGATACCACTTCTTTTCGTCTTCGGTTGGCCACGAGGCGATGTTCATGCACTTACGGATATCGCCGATGCTCCACTCGGTCAGCGAGGCCGAGGTCTGGGCTTTGTGCTCGTAACGGTCGCAATTGTGGCCGTTCGGCCGTGGCCGCCACACAGTCGTCCTGGTACATAGCGAGCCTGACCGTTCCGCGATTCGACGTTTTCCGGAACAGCAGGTCTTCCGGAAAGTGCGCGGCGTCCTAATGGACATGTAACCGGGCGAGAAACACATTATGCGATCCGCCCATTCCCTTGCCTGGACGATAGCCCTGTTCCTGCTCAAAGATAGAAGAGCGGAGTCACAGCACCTGCTTTGGCGACCGACCGGCATGCGGCGCCAGAGCGAGCCTCAGTGCCCATCTCTTACATTCGAGTGGCGGTGTGCCTATGAAGCGACAGGCAATTGACAGTTTGTATCCATGCGGCTACAGTTGGTCATGTTCGAGATTCGTAAGACTCAGGGGTTTGCAAAGTGGTTGGACGCACTGCGTGATACTCATGCTCGGGCGCGCGTTCTTGTGAGAATTGAGCGGCTGGCAGAGGGAAGTGCCGGCGATGTGAAGCCGGTGGGCGAGGGGGGTTTCAGAAATGAGGATTGATTACGGGCCGGGGTACCGGGTGTATTTCACGAAGCGCGAGCGAACGGTTATCATTTTGCTCGCAGGCGGTGACAA
>JAJONL010000043.1 GCA_021323395.1 Nitrospira sp. | reverse complement strand
CCGAGATAGGCGCCATGACCCCAGATGCTGCCGTTGGCCATGAGACCGTACTTGAGGAATACCGTCTGTCCATCCCTGATGTCGTCGCCGCTGAACAGCGTCGCGCCTTGCGCATCCACGACCCGTTCCGGAATCGGCGGCGCATTGCGGTAGGCCATCATCGTGATCGTAATCAGCCCGGTGAAGCCGAGGACCATCACGATCACGACGCCGCGTATCCACCATGGTGAAACATGTTCGCTCCATGCCCATCATTTGTCACGGTATGGGCCAATGGATTGCACTGCCAGAACCTTTCCGAATGCCAAGGTAGAGGTCGCGTCTTTGGCCTAGGTACCGAATGGTTGCTTCCCTTCAGGAGGATCAATGCCACTTAAGCGAATTTGCTCTACCGTGCCCTCGTGCATCAGTCGAACGGAATCACCATCAATGATGCCGACCACCGTCACGACAAGTTCTGGCCTTATGCCTACGAAAAAGCCTCGCGCTGCTGGCATCCCCCCCGTCGTACAATCAAGAAGGAGGATCTGAGGAACTGTCTACATTTATTTGATAACGATGAAATTTCATAAGTCATCGAATTGAAACCGATTGAACCGGGAGTGGCGCCAGCGCATGCTTTGTCAATTTACATAAGTCGCCTGACATCATCTTGAGATCCCCTCGGCTTGCAGTGATCTCAGGCCATCTGTTATTCTCACGCCGCTCTTCGTCTAAGATTTTCTCACCCATATGATCGCGATACTTGAAGGAGTTCATCATGGCCAGCATTGCGCGGGCACTGATCAGTGTTTCTGACAAGACCGGAGTCGTGGACATGGCCAAGGGCCTGGTGTCCCTCGGAGCGGAAGTGCTTTCCACCGGTGGCACCGCGAAAGCGTTGCGAGAGGCGGGTGTCGCGGTCATCGACGTAGCAGCCTACACGGGGTCTCCGGAGATCCTGGACGGCCGTGTCAAAACGCTGCATCCGAAGATTCACGGGGGGCTCCTGGGTCGGCGCCGCGTGCCGGACCATGTGGCGCAGATGCAGCAACAGGGCATCGGCAACATCGACGTGGTGGTGGTCAATCTCTATCCCTTCGAAGCCACCATCGCCAAGCCCGACTGTCTGTTCGAGGACGCGATTGAACATATCGACATCGGCGGTCCTTCCATGTTGCGATCTGCGGCAAAAAATCATGAGGATGTGCTCGTGCTGGTCGATCCCGCTGACTACGGGCGGATACTGGAGGCCTTGAAGGCCGGTTCTGTCACGCCGGCATTACGACGCGAACTGGCCATGAAAGTTTTCCAGCATACCGCTCGATACGACAGCCTCATCGCCGGCTATCTCGAAAAGCAAGTGCAGGGGAATCAGGTGAAGTTCCCCGCCATTTTGTCGATGCAGTTCGAGCGGGTGGAGACACTGCGGTACGGAGAGAATCCCCATCAACAGGGCGCGTTCTATCGCGAAATGACGGCCAAGGAGCCGGCCGTGTCGCGTGGAAAAATTCTGCACGGCAAGGCCATGTCCTATAATAATTTTCTGGATTCGAATTCGGCGCTCGAACTCGTGAAGGAATTCGACCGGACCGCCGTGGCGATCATCAAACACAACAACCCCTGCGGCTGCGCGCTCGGCACGACGCCGGTCGAGGCGTATGTGAAGGCGCGAGCCACTGATCCCGTGTCGGCCTTTGGCGGCGTGATCGCCTTTAATCGTCCGGTGGACTTGGCGGCGGCGAAGGAAATCACCTCGACGTTCGTGGAGGTCGTGATCGCCCCGGGTTTCGCCGACGATGCGCTGGCGGAGCTCAAGCGCAAAAAAGACATTCGTCTGCTGGATGTCGGTCCGCTCACGAAGGCGACGGCCGAAGGGTACGATCTGAAAAAACTCGTCGGTGGTTTGATCGTGCAGGACCGTGATTTGGGTGTGCTCCCAGACATCAAGGCATTGGCCGTCCCGACCTCCCGAAAGCCGACCGAAGAAGAATATGCGGCTTGTGCTTTTTCGTGGGTGGTGTGCAAACATGTGAAGTCGAACGCCATCGTCTATGGGAGGTCCGGTGAAATCGTGGGCATCGGCGCGGGACAGATGAGCCGGGTCGATTCTGTGAAACTCGCGGTCATGAAAGCGCAGTCGCCGGTGAAGGGGTGCGTCATGGCTTCCGATGCGTTCTTTCCGTTCCGTGACGGAATCGACGCGGCGGCAGAAGCAGGGATCACTTGTGTCATTCAACCCGGAGGCTCCATCCGCGATGCGGAAGTGACCAAAGCGGTGGATGAACATGGGATGGCGATGATACTCACGGGCATGCGCCACTTCCGCCATTGAGGGACGTTGAAACGGGCCTCCCACTTCGTTCTCGACTCAAAAAAGTCCTCAACGTAGCCCTGAGACTACGCATCCGGTTTTTCTCGTCTGCGGCCTCGTCGGCCGGCCCGTTGAACGCCCTCAGGGATCTGCGTTGATCTCTTTGGATGTAAAGTAAAGGTTGAGCTGTGAAGATTCTTGTCGTCGGCAGCGGTGGTCGCGAACATGCGTTGGTCTGGAAGATCGCCCAGAGCCTGCGGACGCCGAAGATCTTTTGCGCGCCGGGGAATGCGGGCATCGAGGAGATCGCCACCTGCGTGCCGATCACGGCCGATGATGTCGCCGGACTGAGGGACTTCGCTCTCCGGGAGCGGATCGATCTGACGGTGGTCGGCCCGGAAGCGCCGTTGGCGCTCGGCATTGCCGATGAATTTCGAAAGGCGCGGTTGAAAATATTCGGGCCGACCAAGGCCGCCGCTCGCCTGGAATCCAGCAAGAGTTTCTCCAAAGACGTCATGCTGGCCAACCATATTCCGACGGCCACTTCGCGCAGCTTTGAGCAGATGGAACAGGCGTTGGCCTATCTCGATGAGCAACCAGTGCCGATTGTAGTGAAGGCCGACGGCTTGGCGCAGGGAAAAGGGGTGGTCGTGGCGATGACGCGTGAGGAGGCCAAACAGGCGGTGCGTGACGCCATGGAGCACTCCCTCTTTGGGCAGGCGGGGCACCGTGTCTTAATTGAGGAGTTTCTCGACGGCGAAGAGTTGACTATCATGGCGTTCACCGACGGGAAGACCGTCGTCCCAATGGTGTCGGCCCAGGACCACAAACGGGTCGGGGACGGGGATATCGGTCCCAACACCGGAGGGATGGGCGCCTATGCTCCGGCTCCCATTGCCACTGCCGCGCTTCGTGAACAGGTGATGCGCGAAGTACTCCAGCCGACCGTCGATGCGCTGGCGCGTCTCGGTTGTCCCTTTCAAGGAGTCCTCTATGCGGGTCTGATGATCGTGAAGGACACCCCGTACGTGCTGGAGTTCAATGCGCGCCTGGGGGATCCTGAAACCGAAGTCGTATTGCCGCTGCTCAAGACGGATCTGATCGAGGTGATGGAAGCGGTGGTCGATCATCGTCTAGATCAACTGACGATCGAATGGCGCCATGACACTGCCGTGTGCGTGGTAATCACGTCGCCGGGATATCCTGGCTCCTATCAGACGGGTTTTCCCATTCAAGGGCTCACGACACGATCTCCTGATGCGGGCGTCGCAGTGTTTCATGCGGGTACGAAGCGCGTGGCGGACGGCGTGGTGACTGCCGGCGGGAGGGTCCTCGCCGTGACCGCCTGGAGTTCTTCCTTACGTCAGGCAAGGGAACAGGTCTATCAGACCGTGCCTTCCATTCAGTTCGACGGCCGGCACTATCGAACCGATATCGCGCATCGAGCCTTGTCCCACACGACCTGATCGCATCCCTCCTGCCCATGGCTCTCGTCCTTCCCTTCACCGACCAGACCTGCAATACGATCCTGCCGGACGTGCAGCGGGTCTTAGCGGCACAGGGTGTCATCGCCATTCCTACGGAGACCTATTACGGCTTGGCGGTGCGTCCCGCTCAGGAGGCGGCGTTGCGACGTCTCATCGACCTCAAAGGCCGGCCGTCGGACAAGCCGATTTTGCTGCTCATTGGAAATCAGGACCAGCTGGTTCCCTTGGTCGCGGCCATACCTCCTGCCGCTACAATTCTGATGGAGTTGTTTTGGCCTGGTCCTTTGACCATCATCTTTCCAGCCGCACCGGAACTCTCGCCGTTGCTGACAGCCGGAACCGGCACGATCGGGATTCGTCTTTCACCCTTGGTTCCTCTCCGGAGACTGCTGGAGCAGACGGGCCCGTTGACGGGAACCAGCGCAAACCGTTCGTCTGAACCGTCTCTGGATCATGCAGGCGAGGTTGATCGAGCACTGGGGGCGGCAGTCGATATGATTTTGGATGGAGGCTGCACGCCCGGCGGCCTGCCCTCCACGGTGATCGATGCATCCGACGCTCCGCGATTGATTCGGGCCGGAGCTCTTTCTGTGGATGTGATTCGCACGGCACTCATGGGACAGGGCTACACACTTTCATCATGATTTGGCGAGTGGTTGTCGGTATAATTCACTCCCATTGGAGGTTCTCTATGCTCATTCGTTCACGTCGTACGGTGATGGGATTTTCCGCAGCAGGGATCATCGGCGCCATGCTCATGCTGACCGGATGCGACTTCTGGCCCCCGGCTCTTCAGGCTCAGATCGAACAGCTGCACGCTGAAGCGCAACAGGCTGCCGCGGACAAAGCGCTGCTCCAGAATCAGCTCAATGCTGCGAACAGGGCCAAGGAGGAACTCCAAATCCGTGTGGAGGATCTTGCGCGGGTGAACAAGGAGAAATCGGCGATGATTGCCAACTTGGAGCATACAATCGCCGCATCGAGAGAGCACGCGGTGAAAAAATCTGCGAAGAATCAGCCAGTCAAGTCGCCTGCCAAAACAGTCGCCAAGAAACCCGTGAAATCCGGTACGAAGACAACGGTGAAATCTTCCGGCAAGCCGACGAGTGCCAAGAAGACCAAACCGGCTCCGATCAAACGAGCCACCCCCTAGGACTCTTCAATCGATCTCGCACCGTCTTGTGTGCGCCATCCGAACGGAGCTGCGACATCACCCTCTCGCGGCTGAAAGCGGATGGCGATGAGTCACAGCTGCGTCCTGACCGTTACGCCGCAGAAGAGGATGAGGAGCTCGAATTCGATGATCCGGTGCTTGGCTGGTTCGCGCTGGAGGTGGCGGCCGAACCGGCTGAGGCCGGAGCGGCGGGCGCAGCCGTCGGCGCCGCGGCTTGGCTGGTTCCCGCGGTCTCTGAGGCTGCGGGAGTTGTCGTTTTGTCTGCGGCGCCCGTGGTGGGCTTCTCAGCCGATTCACTTCCGGCGCCGGGCTTCATTTTGTCGGAATAATCCGTGATGTACCACCCGCTGCCTTTGAACATGATGGCGGGGGAAGAGATCAACTTCGTGACGTCCTTGCCGCAACGGGGGCATGCCTTGATGGGGTCATCCTTGATGCTTTGTTTCAGTTCGAACCGATGGGCACAACCGGTACATTGATATTCATAAATCGGCACTGGTCTATCCTCCTGTCACCACAGTATCTACTGACTCCCGATGGGTTCCTGACGCACAGGACACCGCCGATCCCTTCTACGTAGCCTCTTTTTGCTGAAAATCAAGTGGGATGCCGACATGTTTTAAGAAAGCCGGCCGAGCGCGGCCTCGATGCGGGTCAGCCCCCGTTCGATGGCCTCCATGGCCGTGGCATACGACAGACGAATGTGGCATCCACTTCCGAATGGTTCCCCAGGAACCACCGCCACTTGAGCCTCATTCAGCAGGTAGGTGGCGAGTTCTGCGGCGGAGCCGATCGGTCGGTCTTTCCAGCGCCGGGCCAGCAGGCCGCTCACATTTGGAAAGGCATAGAAGGCTCCTGTCGGCATGCGGCAGGTGACACCGGGCATCTTGTTGAGCCGGTCGACCATCACGCGCCGCCGGCGGTCAAATTCCGTCACCATCATCATGGTAAAGGGATTGCCGAGGCGCAAGGCCGCCACCGCGGCTTTCTGCGAAATTGAACAGGGATTGGAGGTGCTCTGACTTTGAATGTTGGCCATGGCTGTCAACAGGGGCTTTGGTCCCGCGGCATAACCGATCCGCCAACCGGTCATGGCGTAAGCCTTTGACACACCGTTGATGACGACCGTTTTCGCGGCCACATCAGGGCTCAGGGCGGCAATACTCACATGCTGGATGCCGTCGTAGAGCACTTTTTCGTAGATCTCATCGGAAATAATGACCAGGTCATGACGCAAAGCCACCGCGGCGATTCCTTCCAGCGTCTTGCGGTCGTACGTCGCGCCGGTCGGATTGCAGGGGCTATTGACGATGATCGCTTTGGTCCGTGGCGTAATGACCGCTTCGAGGGCCTCCTGACTGATGGTGTACCCGTCTTCCTCCCGCGTCTCCAAGAGAACCGGCGTCGCATCGTTGAGCAAGGTTTGATCCTGGTAGGAGACCCAGAAGGGCACCGGAATAATGAGTTCGTCTCCCGCTTCCAGCAGCGCCTCGGCGACGTTGTACAGTGAATGCTTCGCGCCACAGGAGACGAGAATCTGTGATTTCTCATAGTGGAGCCCCTGCTCCGCTTTCAGTTTGTCGGCAATCGCGCCGCGTAATTCGTCGATGCCGGATGACGGCGTGTACTTGGTGAACCCGGCACGAATCGCGGCTTCTGCCGCGGCCTTGACGGGTTCAGGGGTATCGAAGTCCGGCTCTCCGGAAGCAAAATCGATGACATCGATCCCTTGTGCGGCCATCGCCTTCGCGGTGGCCGTGATGCTGAGAGTGGGGGAGGGGACGATTCGTCCGACACGCGCTGCAAGTTTCATCCTTTGAAACTCCGAATTCGTTCTTGGAGCCTCCGGGCCACTTCGGGGTGGACAAAGTCCTTGAGCGACCCGCCGTGGCTGGCGACATCCTTAATGATGGTGGAAGAGAGATAGGAATATTCCTCGCTGGGCATCAGAAAGACGGTCTCGACGGTTTCCGCCAGTTTTCGATTGATGAGCGCCATCTGAAATTCATGCTCGAAATCAGAGATCGCCCTCAAACCCCGCAGAATGGCATGGGCGCCGGTTTTGCGCACAAAATCAACCAGGAGTCCATTGAAGGTCGTCACTTCCAGGTTCGGCAAATCCTGGGTGACCAATCCCACCATCTCTAATCGTTCCTCCAAATTGAAGAAGGGATGTTTGCTGGGGTTGGGCGCGACTGCCACGATGACCCGCTCGAACATCCGAAATCCTCGTCGGATAATATCACTATGGCCGTGGGTAATTGGATCGAATGTGCCGGGATACACGGCGGTCTTCATAACGAGTGCTTCTCTTCCAAGGTGACCTGAAAGCGCGTGAGCGCCGTGTCTCCATAATCGTAGCGTCTCACCTGAGAGAGGGGCCCCACGGTCATGGGCAGCACCGTCTTCCGTCCATGCTCCAGGACGACAACGGCGTCGTCTGCCAGCCAGTGCCTGTCCCACTCACTCACGAGGGCGATCAAATCGGGCGTCAATTCGTAGGGGGGATCGCAGAAGACGATGTCATAGGGGCCGGACCAATGGGTTGCGCGGCCAAAAAAATCTCGTGTCGGACAGGCGCAGATATTGGCAGATAGGCGGAGCCCGCATTGCTGAAGGTTGGACGCCACGAGCCGAAGCGCGTCGCGGTTGGACTCAACGAATGTCACATGCGCCGCGCCGCGGCTCAACGCCTCAATTCCAATCGAGCCCGTACCGGCATAGAGGTCGAGCACTCGGGCTCCAGTAGTGCGCTCACCGAGAATGGAAAAGAGGGCTTCCTTCACGCGGTCAGATGTCGGCCGGATGGCCTGTCCCTTGGGCCCAAGTAACCGTCGGCCACGATGAACCCCTGCGATGACGCGCATGATCGTATTCGGGTGAGAGCCATGTGTTTCTGGCTAAGAAGTGAAAGAATCTAACACAGCGATTTTGAAGGGGTCAAGGTGACGGATGGTCGAGCGGACAAAGGTGGATGTCCGGGAGGAACTTCCTCCCCGCCGCGAGGCGGGGAGCGCTGTAGACGACGTCGATGAGGAGTTCGTGCTTTGACGCGTGGAACGAGGCTCGCTATAATCAGGCCGCTTCTACACTCGATTCGCGTGGCTGAGGAGACGGCCATGTTCCTGGGCCTTCACGCCATCCTACCAGCAGACAAACCGAGCGCGAACAGGGCCGGCTTAACGGGTCGCCACCGGCTGCGCGTCACGCGCGGCGAGGCTCTTTCTTCGATTGGCCGAAATCGTCCGGTCGATGATGGCGCCACAGTTGATGCACTTCCAGGCATAAAAAATGAGAAAGAAATCTGAGAACCGTTCCAGCATCATCATACCTTTGCATTTCGGACATTCCATGTGGTCCTCCTGGGTGGCGACGTGTACAGCTGTGCTTGCTCTAAAGCAAGAGCTGCACCAAAATGTCAATTTGCGATATTTCAATTACTTATATGACTCAGCCGCCTAGCAGGAGATCGGTTTGGCGTCAAGTGACCGGCACAAAAACGTGCAGGCTGACATTTTTTTGTCGGAGAACATTTTCATGACACTGAAGAAGCCAGGGCGCGGGATCGGAGAATGGCCGGAAACGGAACGTCCTCGTGAGCGGTTATTGTGTGAAGGGGCCGAAAATCTTTCGGATTCCCAGCTGCTCGCCATCTTGCTGCGGGTGGGCAGGCAGGACGCGTCCGCAGTCAAAGTCGGAATGGACGTGCTTGAACGCGTGGGGGGCATCTTCGGCCTGCTGCATTGCAGCATTGAGGAACTGTGCGCGATCCCAGGGGTGGGGCCTGCCAAGGCGGCACAATTGAAGGCCGCGGTTGAAGTGGGCAAGCGGGCGGTCTCGGCACCGCTCACCACCGGCATGCGTATCAACTCCAGCGCCGATCTCTTTAAGCATTATCATGCGCGTCTGCGGGACCTCCGGCATGAGATCTTTGCGGTGGTGTTGCTTGATGCCAAGCACCAAGTGATTCGTGATGTCACGGTCTCTGAGGGCAGCTTGACCTTGAGCATCGTTCACCCACGAGAAGTATTTATTCCTGCCATGCGGGCCTCGGCGGCGGCGGTCATTTTTCTCCACAATCATCCCAGCGGAGATCCGACACCGAGCCAGGAAGACCGCGTGCTCACAGCACGACTCGTCTCTGCCGGGTCTCTCCTCGGTATTCAAGTCCTCGATCATCTCATTGTGGGGGATGGGCGATATATCAGTTTTGCGGATCAGGGTTGGCTGAGCGGAGAGACGTCGCCGGCATGAATCGTTGACGCAGAATCGACGACCTCGATGACAGCAGCATCTGATCGACCCGGCTGAGAAAGGAAGGTATCACATCCCAGCGTACTTCTAACCAGGGGCCCACGGAGGCTGCCGACCCACTAGAGGAGGTCATGATGAACGTTCCCTCCACCGAATCCATCAGGAATGTGGCTGTGGTATCGAATGCGGGATCGGGAAAAACCTCGTTAGTCGAAGCATTGGCATATGGTGCGGGCAGTCTCCCCACGCTCGGTTCCGTTCTCACGGGAACCACGGCATCTGATTTTGAGCCGGAAGAAATTCACCGCCAAACCTCACTCAGTACCAGCGTTCTTCGCTGCTCCGTGAATGACACGACGCTCAATCTCCTCGATACGCCCGGTTCGCCCAGTTTCACCGGCGAGACACGATCGGCGCTGCGGGTGGTGGATGGGGCGATTTTGGTCGTGAGCGCCGTCATGGGGGTGCGCAGTGAGATTCAGCGGCTCTGGACGTCGATTCATGACGCGGGACTTCCTTGTGTCGTATTTGTGAACGACCTGGATAAGGACGGGACGGATTTCGCCCAGATGGTAGACGCCTTGGTGAAGGAACTGGAAATCACCGCCATTCCCATGACATTGCCGATCGGCGCCGGCGCGCAGCTGACTGACGTCGTGGACCTCCTCCGGAATTGTGTCCTGACGCCACACAGTGACCGTCCGCTACCGCAGGAGACGCCGGTGTCCGCTCAGTGGCGTGATCAGGTGGATCAGGCCAGGCGGCGCTTAACCGAGCTCGTGGCGGAGGAAGACGAATCACTCCTCGATCGTTATCTGACCGACGGTGAATTGGGGGACGAGGTTTTGTTAGAGGGATTGCGGATGGGTGTACAACGCGGCGTGCTGGTTCCCATTGTCGGAGGATCGGCCCTGCGCCGCATCGGAGTGTCGACACTGATGAACTGTCTTACGGATCTCATGCCGTCGCCTCTTCGTCGGGCACAGTTTGTGGCGATACATGGTACGGGAGGGGCGGAGGGCGCGGCTCAGATCACTCGCCAACCGCTGGGGACGGAACCAGTTTCAGCAGTGGTGTTCAAGACGCTCATCGATCCCTTTGTCGGACGACTGTCGTATGTGCGTGTTTATTCGGGTACTCTGGAGGCCGATACGGCTTTATACAATGCGACGCGGCAGGTGAGGGAACGGGGCGGGCACCTCTTCTCGATTCTTGGAAAAAAATATACACCGATCCCTCGGGCCATGGCGGGAGACATTGTGGCGATCGGCAAGTTGAAGGACAGCCTCACGGGGGATACCCTCTGCGACGAACGGGCGCCCATTCGGTATCCTGGTATTCAGTTCGCGAAGCCCGTCCTGTCCTTTGCCATTGAACCGAAATCCAACGCCGACATTGAAAAGGTGAGTTTGGGCCTTCACAAGTTGATCGAAGAAGATCCGAGTCTGGAATTCGTTCGCCACCTGGAAACCAAGGAGATGGTGCTGGGTGGCATGGGGCAGCTGCACATCGATGTCGCCTTGGAGAAACTCCATCGCAAGTATGGCGCGGATGTGACCTTGCACGCCCCGAAAATTCCCTATCGTGAGTCGATTCGCAGTGTGGCGCAGGCGCAGGGCAAATATAAGAAACAAACCGGTGGGCATGGGCAATATGGCGATTGCTGGCTGGAAGTGGGTCCCTTGCCGCGCGGAAAGGGCTTCGAGTTCAACAACAACATTGTCGGCGGCGCCATTCCTCGCAACTTTGTGCCGGCGGTTGAGAAGGGTGTCGTCGAGGCGCTCCATGAAGGACCGCTGGGCGGTTATCCTGTCGTGGATCTTCGGGTCAGTGTCTATGACGGGTCGTATCACGTGGTGGATTCATCCGAAATGGCCTTCAAAATCGCCGGGTCCATGGGAGTAAAAAAGGCGCTGGAGGCCGCGCATCCGATTCTGCTCGAGCCGCTCATGAGCGTGGAGGTGGATGTTCCGGCCGACTGCGTCGGCGCGGTCCTGGGCGATCTGAATGGGCGCCGTGGACGGATTGTCATGGTCGTGGCCAACGGTCATATGGAGACTGTCAAGGCCCTGGTGCCTCACGCGGAAATGCTCACATACGCCCCGTCGTTGAATTCCATGACCGGCGGGCGAGGAAGCTATCTGATGGAGTCCGCGCAGTACGAGGAGGTTCCCAAAGAGTTGGTGGGTCGCATCGTTGAGGAACACAAAGCGGCGCGGCACGTGGCCGGCGTGCATTGACGCAGAAACGCAGAACGAGGGCACGTGGAGGTGCCGTCCGTTGGGAGGCCCTTAGGGATCGCCGGGTTTGAGCACGACGTAAAAAGCCCGGCCTTCACGCAGTACCCGTAGGAGAATCGTGTCCCCGCGTTTGACCTTGGACACGGCGGCGGTGAATTCTCCGACCGTGCCGGTATCGACGCGATTCACCTCCTTGACCAGATCCCCTTCGCGCAACCCTTCGGCCTGCGCCAGGCTGCCCGTTTCCACTTTGGAGATCAAGACGCCTCGGTTCTCTTTGAGATGAAACTTTTCGGCTAATCCCGCAGTGAGGTCCTGGACATCGATGCCCAGCTTTAAGTCCGATCTCGTCTGGGGGAGGGAGGCTGTCACGACCGTGTCCCGGCGTTCGCTCAACGCGACCTTAAGCAGGATTCGCTTGCCGTCCCGCACGACTTCGACATTGGTCGTGGCGCCGGGCTCAAGTCCCGCCACAAGTCTGGATAGTTTGTTGGGCGTGTCGACGAGCGCGCCATCGACCTTCGTGATCACGTCACCCGGCTTGATGCCGGCCAGCGCGGCGGGGTCTCGTTCAAAGACCTCGTTGACCAGCACGCCTTCGTTTTCCTCCACGCCGAACTTCTTGGCCAAGTCCTGCGTCATGGGCTGGAGGCCCACCCCCAGCCATGCCCGCACGACTTTGCCTTTCGCGATGAGCTGTTGCATGACTTGCTTGGCCATATTGGAAGGAATGGCAAAGCCGATGCCCTGCGCAAAGTTGATGATGGCCGTATTGATGCCGATGATGTCCCCGCGCAAATTGAAGAGCGGGCCGCCGGAATTGCCGGGATTGATCGAGGCATCGGTCTGAATAAAGTTTTCGTACCGAGACAGGTTGATGTTTTCCCGTCCGATTCCGCTGACCACCCCCAGTGTGACCGTTCGATCCAGTCCGAAAGGGTTCCCGACCGCCAAGACCCATTGCCCCACCTTCACCCCGGCGGAATCCCCGAAGCGGGCGGCGGGGAGCGGGTGGTCGGTCGTCACCTTGAGGACAGCCAGATCCGTATCGGGATCCTTCCCGATCACCTGCGCGAACAATTTGGATTTATCGGAGAAGCGGACTTCGACTTCCGCGGCATCGCCGACCACGTGGTTGTTGGTAATGATGTGGCCTTCAGGATCGACGATGACACCGGATCCTGACCCGGTCGAATTCGGCATCCGTTCGCCCGACCCGTCACGGGTTCGCCCCAGTGCTTGCACGGGAAAGATGCTCACAACAGAGGGCTTTGCTTCCTCGGCCAAGTCCGTAATGACGGACTGGAGCTCTTCGAGCAGTCGCAGGCCGGAGGAATTTTTCCGCGTGCCGGCGCCGCCGTCGGCCAAGCCCGGCACGACGCTTCCCAATAGCCATGCGGCGAGTCCGAATCCCAGGACTACCACCGATGAAACGGATAGCTGTGGCTTCATGATGGGCAGACTCCCACGTCTCTATCGAGCTGTGCTACAGAATACCAGATTCCGAAATCGTGGCGAAAGAAGCGACTTACGCAGTCTTGGAAGCGACGGCCTTTTGAAAATGGGGGAGCCAATGACTGAGATCGTGGCGTAGCCCCGTGAGGATCACAATGTCGTCTTGCCGGAGCGTGAGCGAGTCGGAGAGGGGAAGGAGGAACGGTCCTCGAAAGACGGCGGCAAGACGGGTCGTCACGGGCAGATCGAATTCTCCAATCGGGTGGCCGATGACCGCTGCGCCTTGGGCCACGACGACGCGTTCGATGGCGGCATCGCGCATCCCCAATTCCCGTTGGATGGTGAGCAACTCTTCCTGAGCGAGCTCGACTTTCAAGTCTCGAATATGGCTTTCGATGAGTTGCAAGGCCGCTCGGTGCCCCTTGATACGGTCCGCGGCAGCGCGGATCACATCATCCAGGGGGAGGATCGTCGATCGAGCATCCGATGCTGGCACCGAGATGGGCTTGGCGGCCAGATCCGCCACGCGTCGGCCGATGTTTCGGTGAATGGCGTGGATGTGATTCAGAATCGTCGTGGCCTGACCATGGAGACGGAGTACTTGCACTTTGCGATTGACGCGTTCTGCGACGGCAACAATCGTCTCGTAGAGCGCACTGCCGGTGAGCGAAAGTTCTTTGCGAAATCGAGCCAGGAGCTCAAATGAGAGCATATAGGTGACGTCTGATAAGATATATTATGTCAACTCGTGCGTCCGATGCGAGATTCGGTGCCACTCCACAGGCGAACTAGATTGTCTTTATGTCGGGTCCAAATCAACACCGTGATCAGGCAAGCCCATCCCACAAACAGCCAGGATCGATGAAATACGATCGCCACAACCGGAAATAGCCCGAAGGCGACGAGTGCACCGCCGGAAGAATATTTCCACAACCACACCGCACCCAGCCATATTCCCATGAGGGTGAGACCAACCCAAGGGGCGACCCCTGCCACCGCCCCCAACGCTGTCGCGACGCCTTTTCCCCCCTTAAAACTCAGAAATACCGAGTACAAATGGCCCACGATCGATGCGAGAGCCACCAGAAACATAGCTGCCTCTTGATGGAAGACCAAGGTACCCATCCACCCCGCGAACCATCCCTTCCCCATGTCGCCGATCAAGGTCAAGATTCCAGCTTTTTTTCCGCTGACCCGCAAGACATTGGTGAATCCCACATTCTTGCTGCCCGCGGTTCGTGGATCTGTGACGCCCAGCAGATGTGAGACGACAACGCCGAAGGGAATCGACCCGATGAGGTAGCCGAGCAAAGTGAGAAATCCGATGAGCCAGGGACTGTCCATCAATTATTCATCGGATGCGAGAGCCGCCGGCGCATGCCGGCTACAGCCCTTTTACTCCGACCTGGCGCCAGAAACTCCAGACATATTGCGCGCCGGACACATAGCCCAGGATGAGAGACAGATAGAGGGTGACAATGCCCGCCAGATGGAGATTGCCGATCACTTCGACCACGGTTCCTTCAAGCACGAGGAGCACGATGGCAATGACCTGCAACGCCATCTTGTACTTGCCGGTGACCTCCGCGGACATGATCAAGCCTTCGGTCGCCGCGATTGCACGGATGCCGGTCACCGCCACTTCCCGGGCAATGATGAGAATGGCGACCAATGCGCTGACCCGATCGACTTGGACCAGCAAGATCAACGCAGAGAGCACCAATAATTTGTCGGCAATCGGGTCCAACAGCCGTCCGAGCTTGGTGATCTGCCCGGTTTTCCTTGCCACATAGCCGTCAAGGAGGTCGGTCACCGCCGCGACGACAAACACGATGGCAGCGGATAAAGCGCGATCCGGCGTGGGATCGATCAGCAGCATGACAAACACCGGGATCAGCAGAATCCTGACCAGCGTCAAGACGTTGGGCAGATTGATATTGCTTTCCTGCCCGGCCGATCGCATCAGCACCAGTCCGGCCTGTTTCCAGTTCTCTCCCATGGTCCTTCTCAGCTCGCGGTTCCGACGAGTCCCTACACAATGCCGTTTTTCAGGAGGTCATGCAAGTGAATGACACCGGCCAGGCGATTCGGGCCTTCCATCACGACTAACGCCGTGATGGAAAATCGTTCCATCAGCGCCACAGCCGTCGTGGCCAGTTCGTCCGGCCCGATGGTTTTCGGGCGGCGGCTGGCCAAGTCACCGGCCGTCACCCTGCTGAAATCCCCGCCCGCTTGAATGAAGCGGCGCAAGTCTCCATCGGTGACAATACCATAGAGCGCACCCTTCCCGTTCACCACCGTGGTCATGCCCAATTTTTTCGAAGTCATCTCCAGAATCGTGTCCGATCCAGATGCATCCTGACGCACCAGCGGCAGATGGTCTCCCTGCTGCATCAGATCGCGGACTTTCACGAGTAGACGACGCCCTAAGGTACCGCCCGGATGGAACTGCGCGAAATCATCCTGCTTGAATCCTCGTTTTTGAAGCAGCGCCACCGCCAGGGCATCTCCCATGGCGAGCGTGGCAGTGGTGCTCGCAGTCGGTGCCAAACCCAACGGACAGGCCTCTTCACGCACGGAAATATCCAGCGTTACATCGCTGTTCTTCGCCAACGTTGAGGTCATGATGCCGGTCAGCGCTACCACCGGGACGTTCAAGCGTTTGACGAAGGGAAGCAGTTGCAGCACTTCCTGCGTTTCACCGCTGTTGGAAATGGCGATCAGGGCATCCTGTTTGGCCAACATACCCAAATCCCCATGGACCCCTTCCGCCGGGTGCAAAAAGAATGATGGAGTGCCGGTGCTGGCCAACGTCGCCGCAATTTTCTGGCCGATCAAACCGGATTTCCCCATCCCGCAAATGACGACCTTGCCCTGGCATTCGTACAGAAAGTTGACCGCGCTGGCGAATCGCTCATCGAGACGGGAGATCAAGTCTTGCACCGCGCGCGCCTCGATTTCCAAGACACGCCTCCCCTCTTGCACGCTGGCATCGAGCGGGAGTCGACGGAGGACTCGCTGGGACTTGTTGTCGTTCAGTGAGCTGGTGCTGTTGCGGCTGCGTCGCATATACGTAAAACCCGTTCGAGAAGCGATTGAAGGGTGTGGAGCGGCACCATGTTGGGTCCGTCCGACAAGGCCGAGTCCGGATCGGGATGCACTTCCATGAAGAACCCGTCGCAGCCGGCTCCCGCCGCCGCACAGGCCAAGGGTTCGACGAATTCACGCTGGCCGCTGGATTTCGTGCCGCCTCCGCCGGGAAGTTGCACGCTGTGGGTTGCGTCAAAGACCACCGGATAGCCGAACCGCCGCATGATCGGGAAGGCGCGCATGTCCACGACCAAATTGTTGTATCCGAATGATGAGCCGCGTTCAGTCAACAGGATGCGCCGATTGCCGCACTCTTCGACCTTCTTCACGGCGTTGGCCATTTCCAAGGGCGATAGGAACTGTCCCTTTTTGATGTTGACGACCTTCCCGGTTTTTGCCGCAGCGATGAGCAGATCGGTCTGTCGGCATAAGAATGCGGGAATCTGCAGGAGGTCGACGACCTTCCCCGCTTCCGTCGCCTGCTCTTCCGTGTGTACGTCGGTCAGCACCGGGAGGCCAAGTTGATCCTGAACCTTCTTGAGGACGACCAAGCCCTTTTCCAGCCCCGGCCCCCTATAGGACATAATCGACGTGCGATTGGCCTTATCGAAGGACGATTTGAACACATAGGCCATGCCCAAAGCTTTGGTGATCTCCGCGATGCGTCCCGCCGTGTCCATCACGAGCTGTTCGCTCTCGATGACACAGGGTCCCGCGATCAGAAACGGTCGATTCCCCGCCCCGATCTTAAATGGTCCGAGATCTACTTCGTATGCCATAGTTTCTGGAGGCGTAGCCTTTGGGCTACGTTGAGGATCTTGTCGAGCCGAGAACAAAGTTGAGAGCCTGTTTCAGCATCTCGGCTCAGAGGCCGCACTTTCGGCGCAACGCCGCTCCAACAAACCCCGTAAATAATGGGTGCGGCCGGTGGGGACGCGAGTTGTACTCCGGATGGAATTGCGTCGCCAAGAACCAGGGATGGTGCTGCAGCTCGACGATTTCGACCAGCCGGCCGTTCGGGGACAATCCACTCAACATAAGCCCTTTCGCCGTCAACCGGTCGCGATAGGCATTGTTGAACTCATAGCGATGCCGATGGCGTTCGCGCACCTCATTGACTCCGTACATTTTTTGCGCCAAGGTTCCTTCGCCAAGCTTGCAGGTGTAGGAGCCGAGCCTCATGGTGCCGCCCTTGTCGCTGACCGACTGCTGGTCCGACATCAAATGGATCACCGGATGCGGCGACTGCTCGTCAAATTCGGCGCTGTTGGCGCCTTTCAGGCCTGCCACATTGCGTGCAAATTCGATCGTGGCGCATTGCATGCCCAGACAGAGGCCGAGGAACGGGATCTGATGCTCGCGCGCGTATTGAATGGTAATGACCTTGCCTTCGATGCCGCGCGCGCCGAATCCGCCGGGAATCAAAATGCCGTCTGCCTCACGCAGAATACGCTCGGTGCCCTGCCGTTCGACCTCTTCGGATTCGATCCAGGTCACATTCACACGGGTTTCGTGGTCGATGCCGCCGTGCACCAGCGCTTCCGCCAAGCTCTTATAACATTCCTTCAAGCCGGCGTATTTTCCGACCAACGCGATCGACACTTCATGTTTGGGGTGCTTGATCTTCTGCACCATCGCATCCCATTCGCGGAGATTCGGCGGGCCGGTTTCCAGCTTGAGCAGGCGGACGATCAGTTCATCCAACCCCTCCTTGCGGAAGACGATCGGTACTTCATAGATCGTCTCGACATCTTTGGCCGTAATGACCGCATCTTTCTCCACGTTGCAGAACATGGCGATCTTGGCCTTGAGCTCCGGCGGCAGATATCGATCGGTCCGGCACAATAAGATGTTCGGCTGAATACCGATTTCACGGAGCTTATTGACCGAATGTTGCGTCGGTTTCGTCTTCAATTCTCCCGCGGCCCCGATATAGGGCACGAGCGTGAGATGCACATAAAGCACGTTGTCTCGTCCTACGTCATAGGGAATCTGCCGGATGGCTTCGAGGAACGGCAGGCTCTCGATGTCGCCCACGGTCCCGCCGATTTCGACGATCGTGACGTCCATGCCTTGAGAGATCCGCATGATGCATTGCTTGATTTCATCCGTGACGTGCGGCACCACCTGCACGGTGCCGCCCAGATAGTCCCCGCGTCGCTCCTTGGTAATCACAGAGTGATAGATGCGACCGGTGGTGTAGTTGTTCTCGCGGGTCAGCGTCAGCGAGGTGTAACGCTCGTAATGACCGAGATCCAGATCCGTTTCCGCCCCGTCTTCCGTGACGTAGACTTCTCCGTGTTGGTACGGGTTCATCGTCCCAGGGTCGACGTTGATGTAGGGGTCGAGCTTCAAAAAGGTGATCTTGAGCCCGCGACTTTCAAGCAGATTACCGATGGAGGCCGAGGCCAGCCCTTTTCCGAGCGACGACACGACACCGCCGGTCACAAATATGAATTTGCTCATCGTTGCACCTTTTTATGAATACGGTTCCTCGTCATGATGGCGGGTGCTGCAGGGTCCGGTCTCACAGTTTGCGAAGCTGTTCCAACGCGCTAGGGACATCCTCCGGACTATCGATGCGCAATGATGCGTGGGTGGTTTCCCACACGCGGATACGAATGCCCTGTTCCAGCGCGCGCAGTTGCTCGAGTTTTTCCGCCTCTTCGAGGACTCCCGTGGGCAAGAGGGCAAGCTGCCTCAAGGTCTCCCGCGTATAGATGTACAGGCCCAGGTGAATGAAGTGCAGTCCTGGGATAACGGCGCGCTGCGGGTCGTCCCGAACCAATGGAATCGGCGCGCGAGAGAAATAGAGCGCGTAGCCCTCCCGATCGGTCGTCACCTTGACCACGCCAGGATTGTGCAGCTCCTGGTCCGACGCGATCCGTCGCTTCAACGTACCCATGGCCGCATTGCCGGCCAGGAACGGCTCGACCAAATCCGTAAGGAGATCCGGATGGAGCAGAATTTCGTCGCCCTGCAGGTCGACGAAGCAGTCGCCCGGGAGGGTCTTTGCCACGCCGGCGACCCGGTCGGTTCCGGTACGGTAGGACTCCGTCATCATCACGACTCGTCCGCCAAATCGCTCGACTGCCGACTTGATGCGTTTATCGTCGGTGGCGACCAAGACGTCGTTCACGACCCGACAGGCCTTGGCCTGTTCGTAGACATGCTGGATCATCGGCTTGCCCAGCAGTTCAATCAGCGGTTTTCCCGGGAACCGCGTGGATCCGTACCGAGCCGGAATCACGACCGTCACCGACCGGGTCACGTCAACCCTGTCCTAGAGAATCAGCCAATTGTGCTGCCGTCACGGTGGCGGTTCCGATCATCCCCACCACCACGCCGGCCGCTTGATTGGCCAGCACGGCGGCCTCCCGCATCGTGGCGCCGGTGGAGAGCGCCAGCGCCAACGTGCCGACGACCGTATCACCTGCGCCGGTGACGTCGTAGACCTGGCGCGCGCGCGTGGGAATGTGCCAGTGATCGCCGTGCCCCTGGTAGACACTCATGCCCCGTTCGCCCCTCGTTACCAGGACGGTCTGACAGCCCAAGCGCTGGCGGAGGGTCGTGCCGGCCTTGTTGACGGCTTGATCGTCTTCACCATGCACCCCGGCTGCCTGGGTCGCCTCCAGATGGTTGGGAGTGACGACCGTCACACCTCGATAATAGCTGAAATGTTCGACCTTGGGATCCACGACAATGGGAATTTTGCGCTGCCCGGCCAATCGAGTCAACTCAGTCATCAACGAGGCCGTCACGACACCCTTGGCATAGTCCGACACGACCAGACAGGACAGTTCCTTCAACCGGGACTCGACATATCGAAGGATACGACGCTGCAGCAGCGCGGTCAGCTCCGCGCGACGTTCCACGTCGTACCGCACGATTTGTTGATTGTGGGCAACCACCCGTGATTTCCGGGTCGTCGGGCGGTTGTGGTCGATGACGACGCCGCCGCGTCCCTGTCGCCGGCCTCCGAGTTCTTTCAAGAGCAAGCGGCCGCTTTCATCGGCTCCGATCACGCCGCAGATATCCGCCTGCCCACCCAAGGCGAGGATGTTGTTGAACACATTCGCCGCTCCTCCCAGCTTGAGCGATTCCGATTCGACATGCACCACCGGAACCGGCGCTTCCGGCGAAATCCGGCTCACACGCCCCCAGACATAGTGGTCCAGAATGAGGTCTCCGATGACCAACACGCTTGCTCTGGAAAAGCGCTGGATGTAGGCGATGAGGCGAGCCGCCTCAGCCGCCGCTCCCTCAACCGGCTCCGTGTTCGACGGCCCGGATTGTCCGGAGCGCGTTACTGGATGGCTTTTCCTAGCCTTTCCCATCGTACCCATTCGGTCCATGATCCTTGACCGCTCCACGACCAATAAATGCGAAAGGCCTTGCCGCGCACTTTTTCCGTGCGGACATAACCCCAGAAGCGACTGTCGAGACTGTGGTCCCGATTGTCTCCCATGACGAAATAGGCATCGTCCGGCACCGTGACAGGGCCGAAATTGTCGCGCGGACTGATGCGTCCGTCATGAACCGGAGGATCCGTGTGTTGCGTGAACGCTTGATCGTCGAACGGCGCGCCGTTCACAAGGACGGTCTTGTTCCGTATTTGAATGGTATCCCCGGGGAGACCTACTACCCGCTTGATAAAATCCTTGTCTTCATCTTCGGGGAACCGGAACACGATAATATCGCCGCGCTGGATCGTCCCGAAGGGAATCACGGTCCGGGAGGAATAACAGGTGATCGGCGGAAATCCCGGTTTGAGCTGACAGTCGGTCGGCCATTGCAGTCCGTACGACAACTTGCTCACCAGAATATGATCGCCGACCAGGAGCGTGGGAATCATCGATCCGGAAGGAATTTTGAATGCTTGCACCACGAAGACTCGGATGGCAAAGGCCAACAGCATGGCGATGATGATCGCCTCGGCATATTCCCGTACGATCGATTTGTGAGCCGGCTGAGCCGTGCGCGCAGCTGCTGCCGGTGTCGGCTGACCGGGAGCCGGTGGGGATGGTGCAGATGTCGCGACCGGGCCGGTCGTGGTCGCCGCTTCGTCGGGACGAGATGAGGTGGGCTCGACGCTCATTCCTCGCCTACCTTGAGGATCGCCAAAAACGCTTCTTGCGGCACTTCGACTCTTCCGACCGCCTTCATGCGTTTTTTGCCTTCCTTCTGTTTCTCCCATAACTTACGCTTGCGCGAGATGTCCCCGCCGTAACACTTGGCGGTGACATTCTTCTTGATGGCGCCGATGGTCTCCCGCGCGACAATTTTGTTGCCGATGGCGGCTTGAATGGCGATTTCGAACATCTGCTTGGGGATCAGCTCTTTCATCTTTTCGGCGACCTGCCGCCCGCGCTGATAGGCACGTTCCTTGTGCGTGATGAACGACAGCGCATCGACCGGCTCTCCGTTGAGCAGAATATCGAGACGCACCAGGTCGGACTCGCGGTAGCCGAGCAGTTCATAGTCGAGCGACGCATAGCCTTGTGTTTTCGATTTCAACTTGTCGTAAAAATCCAGGATGACTTCATTGAGCGGCAACTCATAACTGATCATGACCCGGGTGGGATCCAGATAGTGAATGCTTCGCTGAATGCCGCGTCGTTCTTGGCACAATTGCAGCAAGGTGCCGACATAACGCTCCGGCGAAATGAGCGTCGCCAGTATGAACGGTTCTTCGAACGAGGCGATGGAACTGGGCTCTGGAAGTTCGGCCGGGTTATTGAGTTCGAGCACGTCGCCTTTTGTGGTGAGAATACGGTAGATGACAGTCGGCGCAGTGGTAATGAGCGTCAAGCCGTACTCTCGCTCCAATCGTTCCTGAATGATTTCCATATGGAGCAGACCAAGAAATCCGCAGCGGAAGCCGAAGCCCAGGGCGAGCGAGGTCTCCGGCTCGTAAATGAAGGACGAGTCGTTCAACCGCAACTTCAGCAGCGCGTCCCGGAGATCTTCATATTTGGCCGTGTCCGTCGAATAGAGGCCGCAAAACACCAGCGGTTTGACCTCTTTATAACCGGGGAACGCCTGCTCCGTCGGTTTCAGCGCATCGGTCAGCGTGTCGCCGATTTTCACGTCGGCGACTTCCTTCATGTTGGCGCAGAGGTATCCGACTTCTCCGGTCTGCAGTTGCGTGCCTTTGGTCCGTTTCGGGGTGAATTGTCCGACTTCGGTGACCTCGAACAGGCGATCATTGGACATCACTTTGATTTTCATGCCTGGTCGTACGGAACCATCGATGATACGGGTCAGTACGATGACCCCTTGGTAATTGTCGAACCACGAATCGAAGATCAACGCCTTGAGTGGACGAGTCGGATCACCGGACGGCGGCGGGATGCGTGTCACGATCGCCTCGAGCACTTCCGGCACTCCGCGCCCTTCCTTCGCGCTCACCAGCATGGCATCGCTGGCGTCCAGCGTGAGCACGTCTGAAATTTGTTGTTTCGTGCCCTCGACGTCGGCGCTGGCAAGGTCGATCTTATTAATGACGGGAATGATGGTGTGATGATTGCCCATCGCCAAATTCACGTTGGCGATGGTCTGCGCCTGCACGCCCTGCGTGGCATCGACGAGCAGCAGCGAGCCTTCGCACGCCGCGAGACTGCGCGACACCTCATAGGTGAAATCGACGTGACCGGGCGTATCGATCAAATGCAGTAAATACGTCTTGCCATCCCGAGCCTTGTAGCGGATGGCCACGGCGTGCGCTTTGATGGTGATGCCGCGCTCACGCTCCAGGTCCATCGCATCGAGGATCTGCTCTTTCGCTTCTCGGGCAGTGACTGCGCCAGTTGCGTCTAGGAGCCGGTCGGCGAGGGTCGATTTGCCGTGATCGATATGGGCGATGATCGAGAAATTTCGGATGAGACTTTGCAAAATCCTGGCTCATGTCCCCAAAAATCGGTTCATTATAGTGGCCGCTTCCGAGGTTGTCAAAGAATTCGCCCGCCGGTATAATCCGCGCGCGACGCAGCATTGCACGCGCGCCGAACATTCCTGCCGCTCGATCATTTCGATACGCGCAGACATTCATGACCACGTCTCCCAAGACTCGACTCGCCGCATGGGACCATGCGTACCTCTGGCATCCGTTCACCCAGATGCAGGAATGGGAACAGGATGTTCCGTTGATTATCGAACAGGGCAAGGGGCCCTATCTGATCGATACGGAGGGCCGGAAGTATCTGGACGGCACGTCTTCCATCTGGGTCAACCTGCATGGTCACCGTCATCCGCGATTGGATCGGGCTCTGACGGCGCAGCTTGGGAATATCGCTCATTCGACGTTGCTCGGTCTTTCGAATCCGCCCGCCATCCGACTGGCCCGTGAACTCATTCGCCTCGCGCCCAAAGGACTTCGGCGTGTGTTTTATTCCGACAACGGCTCGACCGCGGTGGAGGTGGCCCTCAAGATGGCGGTGCAATATTGGCAGCAGCGACATCCGGCTGCCGGACCGAAGAATTCCTTTCTCCATTTAAAGCTGGCCTACCACGGGGACACGGTCGGCGCCGTCAGTGTCGGGAACATTGAACTCTTCCACGCACGATTCAAGTCCCTCCTCTTTCCCACCCTTCAGGTAGATCCGCCCTATTGTTATCGTTGTCCGCTCGGCCTCACCTACCCGGCCTGTCGTATGGCCTGTATCGATCCGCTCGAAGCGATTTTGAAAACACGACATCGGGAACTAGCCGGTGTCATTCTTGAACCGCTGGTCCAAGCGGCTGCCGGCCGGACCGGAAGGATGTTCGCCTGCCAGCATGAGGGCGTGACGCCGGATTTGATGGCGATCAGCAAGGGCTTGACCGCCGGGTACATGCCGCTGGCGGCAACCTTGACGACCGAGGAGATCTATCGCGCCTTTTTAGGCCGGTACGAAGACTGGAAAACCTTCTTTCCTCCTGCGTCCCTTGGCCACGTTGAGCCATGTCGGCGACATTCGTCAATGCGGGTTCATGGTCGGCATCGAACTCGTGCAGGATCGCACGACACGAAGTCCCTACCCGCTAGAACGACGCATCGGCCATCTGGTGACCCGAGCCTGCCGCGCGCAGGGGCTGTTGCTCCGACCACTCGGCAATATTCTCGCGCTGGTGCCTCCCCTCTCCATCCAACCTCGGGAGTTGACCAAGATGGTTGCAATTTTGCACAGGGCCATCGTTGAGACAACCGAAGATCGCGCTGCCCCCTTGTAGAACCTTCCGTCTTTGCCGTTGATTCCAGCTCCATCTCAGGGACCGTTTGACGTTCACGTCCGAACAGGCAACGGGCACTTTTTGCGCACCGCCTCCATCGACCGGGAGGCTGATTATCGAGTGCTAGACTTGATTTCATGCTGCGTGACGCCAGGATCTCGACGGACTTTGCTTCATGAATCGCCGGCGAATGACTGGCATCTTGATCGGGATGCTTCTCGCGCCCTTCGCGGCTCAGGCAGAGAACGTTCCACAATCGGATCTTCTCCTTCAACGGATTCAGTTCACCGACCAGGCTCGCGAGGCCGGCATATCCGCCATTCCCTTTTCGATCGCGACTCCCGTCCTGCATACCTCATTTCAATCGACTTCCTTTGCTCCTCCGGCGACCTCGACCAGGCTGAAGGATCTTGTGCCGGACTCAGATCGGCCCCAGACCAAAGGTGTCGGCGCAGCCTCAACCTGGCTGAGAGGGCGCCTCACGGCCGAAGGGGAAGTCGCCAACAATGCCACGAATGACGCGGGCATGCCCTCGCGCATCGACCAGCGTGAGGATGGCTCCAAGCGTATGGTGCGTATGGCGCTGGTGGGGAATAATGGCCCATTTCGTTACGGGATCAATTACCGGTCAGCGGGGAAGGCCTTTTTCAATTCGCCGGATCAAACGGTGCGCGAGATGTGGGGCGAATGGGGACTGGGGATCGCCAGGCTTCGAAGTTCGACCGGACAAACTTGGAACAACGTGGATCTGGAGCCGAGCCGGTCTCGTATTCAACAGACCTTCAATCGCGTCGGGATTGCATTGGTCAAACCGGCCTGGCCGGAATTCAGCCTGACCTATTCACGCAGCACCATGGCCAGCAGTTTCGATCCTACGGGCGTGAGTGCTCAGCGGAGTCACAGCAATGGTCTGGAGGCGGCGCTCGCCTACACCGGGCTCACGTGGAATGCTCGTCTCTCATCGGGCCTCATCCAAACGAACGACGCCATGAGAGGCGGGGCCGACGCGACGGCGCTTGCCCAGACCTTCACCGGGGTGTTTCGCCCCATCAATACCTTGACGATCGCTCCCACCCTCAGTTACCGGACGGAAACCCAGAGTTGGTCCGGGGCAAAAATCCAGACACCGATGGCTTCCTTGTCGCTGCTCTACAAACAGAGCCGGCGTTTGTTACTGAGCGCCATGGGAGGGTACACGAACACGACGTCCAGCGATGGATTGATTGAGACGGAAAGCGTCGTGGGTCGGGGAATATTTGCCTTCCATATGAACCCGATCGACGGCCATCCCACCATGATTTCTCTCGAGGCCTCCTACACCAATACGACCAACCGCACGGTGGCTGGGATCGACAGTGAAGATCTCTCCGGTTTGGTCCGGATCCTGGTCGCGGCATTATAGGCAGGTCGTCACGCGCCATCGGCCGGTGCGTCACCTGCTGCAACGCGATTGATGGTGCCAGGTGTGAGCACGACCCGTTCCCCTGGCGCGAGGCCCTCTCGA
>JAJONL010000164.1 GCA_021323395.1 Nitrospira sp. | reverse complement strand
TTGGTGGCTTCCTGCAATTGATACCCTTCGTCCCACAACTCGTCACAGAGCAAACTCCGCATATCCTTGTCGTCTTCTACGACCAACAACACGGCTGGTGTTCTCCTGTCCGCGTTCACGTTGGACCCCTCACGAAACCTATACATTGTTGACCCAGCTACGACGCAAGGCATGTGCCACCGGTAACCGTGGTTGCCAATGGTCAACTCCACAGGTTCTTTCAAGAAATTGACGCGACGACTTATGCGCAGAACGCATGGGAAAAGTGTCCTGGTGAGAAAGACCCCACCTTCGGGGAAAGCCCTGTCCCGAACCGCTACAGCACACAACAGACAACGCACCGCTTCCGCGACGGCGGCTTCGATCTGTCGGAGAACTGATTAGTGAGAAGTGACGAGTGCATCCCTGTTGATCGGCAGACCAATGGTGAAGACAGTCCCTTTCCCAGGCTCGCTCTCGACGTGGATAGTGCCGCTATGTTCCTCAATGATCCCCTTGACCACCGTCAGTCCTAACCCCGTGCCCTTCCCGAACTCCTTGGTGGTAAAAAATGGCTCAAAGACCTTGGCGATCACCTCTTGTGGCATGCCAGACCCCGTGTCAGCGACCGTCAGCTTCACCATATCTCGATCAGGAGCCAGCACAAGCCTCATCGTGCCCCCGTTCGGCATCGCATGAATGGCATTCATAACCAGGTTGATCAGCACCTGGCATATCTGGTCGGCATCGGCATGCACCAATGGGCAGTCCTCTGCAAAGGAAGTTTCGACGGTGATATTATTGTGCGACAGCCGCTCGTAAAAGATTTCCAGGTTGTCTTCGATCGTCTCACGCAAATCCAATGCGCGGTGCTCGACCGGGCGACGGCGGGCGAAAGCCAGCAACTGATTCATCACCCGCGTGATCCGCTCGACTTGGGTCACGATGGTTTGTAGCCCCTTCCTCACAGGCTCCTCTTTCGTGCGCTCCATCAGGTACTCGGCACGACCCAAAATGACGTTCATGGGCGTGCCGATCTCGTGCGCCATGCCGGAGGCGACGGTCCCAAGCTCCGCCACCCGTTCGGTCCGTCGCAGCTGCGCCTGCAGCCGTTTCCGCTCCGTGATGTCCCGGGCGACGACGAGAATCGCGGGGCCTTCTTGATCGCTGTAGTGCGCCACGGTGACCTCAACTTCGATCATTGATCCGTCGAGCCTGACCAACGCTTGCTCGAAGAGCGGGACCTGCTCTTGCTCTTCGGCGACTCGCGACAGGCGTCGTCGCACGACGGCACGCTCGTCCACAGGGATAAAATCGACCAACATCCGTCCGACTATTTGGCTTTCCACAGTCGCGCCGAGCAACCGCAGGCCTTCGCCATTGCCGAACATGATGGCATCGCCACGCAGGACAAAAATTGCGTCGGGCGACACTTGCACGAGACGGCGATAACGTTCCTCACTCTGTCGCATCGCGGCTTCCGCTTGCTTTCGTTCGGTGATATCTCGGACGATCGCCGCCAAGCCGGCGGGCTTTCCGTCTTCCCCCTTGACCATGAACACGGTCAACGCGACCGGCACTCGCGAGCCATCCTTCCGGATATATTCCCTTTCAAATTCCGCCGGTTCCCCCGTCTCGATGACCCGCCCGATCGCCGTCGCCTGCAGCCCGCGGTATTCATCCGGAGTCAGCTCGCCATAATTCATGCGGAGCAGCTCGTCCTGCGAGTAGCCCGTCAACTTGGCAAGAGCCTGATTGGCCAGCACGAATTTGCCGTCCAGCGAGGCATATCCGATCGCGTCTTTCGACGATTCCACGATATCCTCAAAAAGGCCCTGCACCCTGCGCAGGGAGGCCTCAGCCTGTTTTCGCGCCGTCGTGTCTCTGGTCACCCCCAGCACCGAGACGATGATACCGTCTGCGCCCCGCAACGGCACGGCGTGCGTCTCGAGCCAGCGCCGGCCGCCTTTCAGTCCCATGATTTCAAACTCCAACAAACCAGATTCTCCCTGGGCGGCCTTGGCGATCAGCTCGCGGAACGGGACACGGAACTCTGACACTACCAGCCGGCTCACATCCTTCCCAAGAATATCCTGACTGCTCTCGGCTTCGATCATCGCCAATCCAGCCGCATTCATGGTCTGAACGGTTCCATCGAGATTCAGCACCTTCACGCACTCCGGTTCGGTCTCGATGATGGTTCTCAGGAGTCCTTCCCGCTCCGCCAATTCATTCTCAAGCCGCCTCCGTTCCGTGATGTCGCGCAGAATGACGGTGAAATACCGTTTGCCCTCCACACCGACCTGTGAGATCGAGGCTTCAATCGGGAATTCTTCTCCGCCTGCCCGAAGTCCCGTGATCATACCCAAGGCGCCCATCTTGCGAGTAGTGACGCCGGACTGGCCGAAGCGCCTGATGTGCTCACCGTGGGTGCGACGGAATCGTTCCGGAATGAGGCAATCCATGGAACGGCCCACGAGCTCGCCGGCCGACCATCGGAACATGCGTTCCGCGGCTTGGTTGAACAGAATAATCTTCTGGTCTTCGTCGACGCTGATGAGGGCGTCCATCGCCGACTGGACGATCCCTTCCAGTCGCATATTTTCCTCGCGCATCCGCTCTTCCGCCCGGCGCTGCCCTGCGACCGCTCCCAGCACCGCCGCTTCGGCATCGGCTCTCGCCGACTCGGCTTGGACTGTCTGAGCCTGCGCGTCGGTGAGCGCCTGCGTCATCTGTGTTCGATTCACGAGCGCCAGCGCGAAGCCCCACATGAGCCCCATTCCCAACAAGCGATTGATCATGGCATAGAGCGGCGTCACGCCCGGCGGCGATGCGACAAACCCGATGGCCAGGAGAAGGGTGACCAGGGAGGCGAAATACAGCGGCGCGCGTGGCCGCGAGGAAGTCAGGGTGAGCGTCAGTGGAATGGCATACATCACCCACTCGACCACACCGGCCGGCGTGTATACATCCAGGATGAAGATTCCGACGGTCAGGACGGCCGTGAACCCATATTCGGCAAGAAACGATTTGTAGTTCGGAGTCTGCAAGCCGATGACTCCCGGCGCGACGGCGGGTTTATTCGGACGAATGCTTGCCGTCGATTTCGGCCAGTTTCCGGTACAGCGTCTTCCGATCGATGCCCAAGACATGCGCGGCCTGATACTTGTTGCCGCCCGTCTTTTCAAGGATCTTGACGATATATTCTTTTTCAACCTCATGCAGCGGCAGGGTGCGCTCCGCCGCTTCATCCAAGATGCGGCGGTCCCCCCGCGACCCCTGGACCTGGGTCGGCAAGTCGTCCGCCCCGATCACGTCGCCCTGGCTCAGCGTCACGGCCCGCTCGATCACATTTTCCAACTCCCGGACGTTGCCCGGCCAGGCATAGTCGACCAGCATCGCCAAGGCCGCTTCACTGAGCCCCTTGACCTGCTTGCCGCGGATCTCGGCGCATTTTTTCAGGAAGGCATCGACGAGAATGGGAATATCTTCCCGTCGTTCTCGCAACGGGGGCAGCCGCAATTCGATGACATTGAGACGATAATAAAAATCTTCGCGGAATCGCTTGTTCTTCACCTCATCCGCCAGGTTGAGGTTGGTCGCCGCAATGATACGAACATCGACGGAAATGGATTTGGTCGCGCCCACCCGCCGGATCTCTCGCTCCTGAATGGCGCGCAGCAGTTTCGCCTGCAACATGAGCGGCAGTTCGCTGATCTCGTCCAGGAACAATGTGCCTTTTTGCGCTTCCTCAAAGAGCCCGCGCTTGTCCATTTTGGCATCCGTGAAGGAGCCTCGCATGTGCCCGAAGAGCTCGCTCTCCAACAATTGTTCGGGAATGGCGGCACAGTTGACGGGCACAAAGGGGGCATCCCGCCGATCGCTGTTGTAATGGATGGCTTTGGCGACCAATTCTTTTCCCGTCCCGCTCTCACCGGTAATCAACAGGTTGGTCGGGCTGTCGGCCACTCGCCGAATCAAATCGAAGATGGCCTGCATCGGCTTACTCTTCCCGAGAATATGATGGAAGCTGTATTCCTTATGCACCTCTTTCCGCAGGCGGCTCACCTCCCGCCGTAGCGCCGCCTCGCGAATCGCCCGTTCGACCACTCGAACCAGTTCCTCGGTTTTGACCGGCTTGGTGAGATAGTCGCTGGCGCCGTACCGCATGGCTTCGACCGCCGTTTCCACCGACCCAAAGGCCGTCATGAGGATGACCCCAATATCAGGGTGGGAATGTTTGATCCGAGTCAGAAGCTCCGTCCCCAGCATGCCTTTCATACGGAGATCAGTAAGCACCACGGCATAGTCTTCCTCTCCGAGCTGCGTTAGCGCCTCTAGGCCGCTTCCGACACCGGCGCATTGGTGTCCCCGACCTTGCAGCACGTCACAGAGCAGGCTGCGCATGTCTGCGTCATCGTCGACCACTAATACCGCGCCCCAATCCTCGGTCATACGGTTTCCTTAGCAGGATGTTGAAAAAGTCCGCCAGCTTTGTTCTCGCAAGACACTGCCGCCTCGCTATCTCGGCGGCGTGCGCACACGTGACGCGCTTT
>JAJONL010000042.1 GCA_021323395.1 Nitrospira sp. | reverse complement strand
GCTCTATGCGGCACACTGGGCATTACTGACGGGACAAGTGGCTGGCACGGTAAACATGGTCTCGGATTCCCCTCAGTTTTTCGCTTGCTATGGGCACTTTTGTCGAGAATACTTGGCGCTCTCAACGCACGCCGATAATGGCGACTGCAAACACGACTATCAACTTGAAACGGTCGGCGGCGTCTTTCTGACCGGTGCCTATGTCTGTCGCCTCTGCAGCTTTAGAGTCGGAATGTCACACGATCAATTCCATCAGCACGCCGACTATCCGCGACATTACCAGGAAGGCAGCAACACTGTAGACTCAGAGCCTGCCCCCGCTGAGAGAAAAACAACGCCCACGAAGGCATGATCATGTGCGCAATGTGATTTCCTCCTACCCTCCAGACCCGAGCAAAACAATGAAGGAGTCCACTCAATGACGCGCACAAAACTGGATCTTGATGAAATGGAAGCCCAGGCAGCCTTATGTGAAGAAGCGACGATTCCAGGCGAGCAACTGCGCGAATTAATTCGTTTGGCCAAATTAGGGCAGGCGATGGAGGAATACAACGCCCACCACTTCTAGCGGTGCATTAACTTGTGTTTCTCGGTTCCGTCCAAGTGTTTCCCTCAGTCAAACTGCTTCCTGGTACATGCTTTTCAGTTAATCCCAATCCACTAGCACGCTCCATATGATGTATGTTGTCGCCCATGTGATTGCGGAGACGACGATTGAAAAGGCGTCCCGGCACTGAACAAGCGAAATCTCAAAAAATCTGGCCAGTCCAGGTGTGAATTTGAGCATGCCGCTTAGAACCAATTCCCCCGGGAGATGCAGCCACCACTTTACTTGTGCCCACAGGTCACTGACTGTGTACACGCCATCTCCTGTCATGTCATGCCTCAGAGAATATATCTCCATACATCCTCCTGTTAGCTCGGCGATGTAGAGTAGACCTATAACGAAGGCAATGGTGAGAAGGGCAACAAGTCCCGATTTCAATGCTTGAGTGGTTTGAGAATCCTCAACGGAGATAAATCACCTGCATCCCAGTTTATTTCCCCTTCGGTAACAGTCCCTTCCTCTCCAGCTCCTCAAGTTTCGATTGAATCAGTTCAAGAACGAGATCCTTCACGGTCTTTCGTTCAACTGCCGCAGCCATCTTCAAGCGATACAGAGTCTCTCGTGGAATATCTCGGATATTAAGGTGGGCGGGCTTTTCAACAGGCTGCTTTGGAGTCATGGTGGCCTCTTGCCGGTGGTAGTGCGCTACCGCACTCTAGCAGCACATTACTAGCACACTACAGGTACCTACCGCAGTATTGTAAGTTTCATGATGTAACTTGACATCGCTTGATGCCTGATGTAACATACCGTCCATGATTACATGCGTAGACTATAGCTGGGAGGTGCCGTAATGAAAATGCATCGATTGATAATCCAACTTCCGCCCGTCTTGAAGGCGAAGCTAGACGCTCTGCGAGCACAGGGTATTACTGCCAGCGGATTCATTCGCAATCTGCTGACACAGCATTTCAACAAGCCCCACGAGGGCAGAAAGGCACGGTGAACGATGGAGGCAACCAGAACAGATGCGCCCAGCGCACAGACAACGGGAGCAAAGCCAGCAACCTTGGTGACCTATCAACGCTATGACGAGAACCAGTGCGCCGGCTCGCAAGAAAGTTGTTTTGCTGTGGCAGAGAACACGAAGGTGCATTGATTCAGTCGATCGACCAACACCCTACACACCATGGAAAGGACTCCACCCTATGTCTCAATTCCGCCAGATTGCCGCAGATGAAGTAGACCGCATCGACAGTTTTTGTGCATTTGGGATGAAGGCGACCAAGACGCTCCAAGCCCTGTGCCACCTCCTGGGGAGCGTGGAACCCACCGCCGCACGCAATGCAAGCGAGATGGCGGCAGACCTGGCGCAAGCCGTGAACGGCATGCTGTATCACCTGCAAGTGATTGAAGATGCCTTTGACAATATCAACATTTTGGGGACCTCCGACCAGGAACAGGACGAACGGACAGAGGCCGCGGCTCACACAATGGACACCCATCCAGAGTCGGCCCTCACTGTATAACGGAATAGGGCTACCCAAAGAGAGGCCCCTCCAGAATAGGAGATGACGCCATGTCGAACGAAAAGAACCGAGACCCATTCCTCTCGTTAGTCTCGCCACACCGTCAGCCCATGCCGCCAGGAGTCGGCGATGAGCTACCTCCGGTGATTCGTGAAGAAGTGCCAGCCCGTGCTCGTTTGGCGGGTGTCACGGTGGAGGAATATTGCGCCTATGTCAGCGAGTGCCTTGAAGGCCTGCGGTTCCCAGATATTGGAGATACCTGGCTGCGGGGATATTGCCGCTCCCATTTCACCCTGCGGCAGGTGGTCGAGCTCTATCAGCGGTATCACCTCACCACGCTGAAAGATCCATCCTCGGCGCTTTGCAAGATTCGGAAGTACTTCAAGTCGCTGTACCCGATGAAGCTCGGCGATGTGACCCGGCAAGGTGTTACGCAATGGTATTTCGAGAATGCCAAGGCTAGCCGGATACAGGCTACAGGCTCACTCAAAATCCTGCGGGCCGTCTATAACAAGGCCATTGCGTGGGAACTCTACGAGGGCAGCAACCCGGCGTCCGGCATTAAGAAGTTTCGTCAGTTCTCTCGCACACGGTTTATCCAACCGGGTGAAGAGATGCAACGAGCCCTGGAGTCCCTGCTCATGGAGCCTGACCAAATACAGGCGTTCTTTCTCCTGTGTCTGCTCTGTGCATGTCGGAGCGGGGAAGCGCGGTCCATGAAGTGGGCTGATCTCGACCTCACAAAAAGCCTCTGGCATAAGCCCATGACGAAGACCGGCATTCCTCACTCCGTGCCCTTGCCGGATGAGATTACGGGGCGATTGAAGGCGCTGCCCCGTGATGGGGCGTATGTATTCGGCAGTGCTCGTGGGCACAGCTATTGGCCGGCCACGACCGCACATTTGTACTGGCGCAGGATCCGAACGCGGGCAAGCCTCAAAGATGTGACGATTCATGACTTGCGGCGAACCTGGGCAAGTTGGGCGGCCATGGATGGGGAGAATCTCTCGGTGATTGCCAAGGTGCTGAACCACAGCAATCTGCAGCAGACGCAAGTCTATGCTCGACTCAACGCGGCGCCGATGTATAAGGCGATCAATAAACAAGCCGAGGCCATGATGCGACCGAAGGGCAGTGCCGAAGAAGCGACAGCACAGCACGCAACGCCGCTGCCTGATCCATTTGGGCAGAGACCTGATGACGATGGGCCCGCGCTTGGCTGTTCTGTGATGCCACGCCCTAAACAGCCTGTGCCACCAGTCAAGGTGAGTGCCTCTCCACCCAGTAACATGGAGTGGCCGGGCTGAAGGCAATTTATGAGGCAGAGAAACAAGGTAGTGGAAGGAGGCGGCGCATGGCACGGTTAGGACGCAAAGACAGGGGGCTATATTCCAAACTGCGAGAGGGCAAAGCCGTGTGGTTTGTGCGGCTTTATCACCTGGGCCGGGAAAGCCGATTCGGGAGCTTCCCCACGAAAACAGCCGCGCGAGAGTTTTATGAAAAGGCGAAGCGCGAACAGAAGGAGGGCTTGTTTTTTCCTGAACGGTACAGAAGCGCAGGAACCGAGACCGTAGAGGAACTGGTAGACCGCTACCTAATAGGCCACAGCGGGAATACTAAAAGCCAACGGGATGAACGACGCTTCGGGGCATGGTGGAAAGCGCGGTTGAAAGACTACCGGCTCCAGTCTGTCACCCCGGCCATTCTGGAGGATGCGCGGCAGTTCCTGCTCACGGAGACCACCACAGGCCGTACGCTCTCGAATCCTCTCAAGACCCGTAACGTGAAGCAGCCACGAGACTTGGAAGGAGGTGCGATAAAGCGACAGCCGGCCACGGTCAACCGCTATTTTGCATGGCTCCGTAAGGTGTTCAACGTGGCGGTACGTGATGGGAAGTTGCAAACAAACCCCGTATGCGGCCTGAAGCTCGCCAGGGAATCAAGGGGCAAAACCCGGTTTCTCTCCTCTCAAGAAGAAGCCACGCTTGCAGATGCACTAGGCTCTGTCTACGCCCCATGGGCTCGGCTAGCCATTCTGACCGGCATGAGACAGGCTGAGCAATTCAGTCTCAAGTGGGCTCAAGTCGATCTCGGTAGAGGGCTAGTCACACTGCCCAAGACCAAGGCGGGAGACGTGCAATACGTGCGGCTGAATGATGAGGCTCGGCAAATCCTCCAGGGACTGACGCTTGGCAACCGTTCCATTTGGGTATTTCCAAGTGAGACACAGGAGACCCATTTAGACCCGCGCAATTTCTACGACCGGGTATGGATTCCCGCGGTGAAACAAGCGGGGATTGCATGGGTGACCTGGCATGATCTCCGGCACACCTTCGCGAGTCGCTTAGCGATGGCCGGGCACAACGATGGAACCATCGCGGCACTCCTGCGGCATTCCACGACGGCCCTGGTGAAACGCTATGCCCATCTCAGCCCCTCACATTTGGACGCAGCTGTGGAAAGTGTGGCGGCATTCGGGAAAGGGCAGGAGCCGGCAGCAGGGGAGACGGCGACGGGCACTCGTCAAGAGACGTTTTTAGATGGAACCGGATCAGAAACCGGAACGGGCTTATGAGTCCGCTGCTCTGCCAACTGAGCTACACCGCCACGCAACTGTTGGACTTGATCAAGGGAATGGAATAATAGCCGAAGCGGAACCGAAGTGTCTACCGATGGCCGATCAAAAGCTGTCTCTCTTGGTGTAGTGACGAACTTCACCGCATTCAGTGAATTTCCATCCTCGCGCGAACATATCCGACCCCTGAGCGCAGCCTGAGTGAGACTGAAAAGGGCGCGCAGTCCAGCATGCAGGAAGTTTCTTCTACATTCGGTTCTTAGCTTTCGATTCTTAGCCTTTCCGTTTCAACCGATGCAAAAGTTGGCGATGCTACATTCACCCGAAAGTCTCGCTCACGCGCTGCCGCCGTTCGTGCGCTCTGGCTGGTTTTTCCGCTCCAACCATTTAATGCCTTTCGTCGGACCTGAATCCTCCATGTGATGTCGCGGCGCTCCAGGGCCCGTCCGGAGGGAGCCAACGTTGTGTCCTCTGTGTCCTGAGGAGAATTTGAGTCTCATGAACATGCCTGGCCTAGGAGTGTCTGGCCTAGGAGTGTCCGAGTAATCTTTCGTGGCGAGACGAAGGAGCTGCTGGTAGATGCGAGGCCGCAGGCTCGAAAAAACCGGAAGCGTATTCGCTGGAATACGATGAGGAATTTTTCGAGCCGAGAATGACGCAGACTGCTGCAGATCATGTGCCGCAGTAGAATGGCATTACTAAGACAGGCTCCCTATGGTAGAACGAGGAGTCCCGACTCGCTAGAATGGTCAAAGATGTAGTTGAACAGCTCAGACAGTCGCGTGTACCAAAGGTCTGTCATGAGATCAACCTCTCCCAAACCGCCTTCCTGCATGGTATTGCCGACGGACTTCCAGCAGCCGGCCCGGCGGGCGTTTGGGCTCATTGTCATGGGCACGCATGGACACACCGGCTGGGATCGATTGCGGCTCGGCAGTACCGCGCAAGCGGTTGTGCGGGGCGCCTCCTGCCCCGTGCTGACCCTGCAGGGGGTGGTGGCGCGAGATTCCTATCGACATCATGCGAAGGTCAACCTGGAGCGGTTGCTGGTGGCCACCGACTTCTCACCCTGCGCCGATGCGGCGTTGCACTATGTGTCTGGACTGGCGGCACGGCTGAAGGCTCAAGTCTGTCTCGTGCACGTGGCCGATGAGGGATTGTCCGACAAGTTAGACAGCGCAAGCTGAACATGCTCGTCCGCGAACTACAGCAAAACGGCGGGGCAGCAGAAAGTATGTCCGCTCAGGGCCATCCCGTTGAGGTCATCCTGCGTCTGGCCGAAGAGTGGCAGACCGACATGATCGCAGTCGGTACTCAAGGTCGCCGGGGGCTGTCCCGCTTGCTGCTGGGGAGTGTGGCGGAATCGCTCTTGCGTCGAGCCGGCTGTCCTCTTCTGGTTGTCAGGAACAGGCGTGATGGGCCCCGCCACTAGTCGTCACCCGGTGGAGGTATTCGGCGATGATTTATATAGATCCTCTGCCATGGACTTTCGAGGCGTGTCTTGTGACAAAGGGCGACCGACGCGAGCAGGTGTGTGGTGTTACGCGACAGTGCCGTACGGGCGCCATGCGATAGCGGGGCATACCGGATCGGGTGCCGGCGGCTGGGGGCATTGCACAGGAGATGATCCTGTATGATTACAGTATGCTGTGGAGGTTGTTGAGAGGACAGCACGAGGCAGACCGCAGAAACGAGCGACGCGCCATCCGCTGAATGAGGTGTTGATATGCACAGGAACATTCGAGAACAGGTTCAATCTCATCACAAGTCTTGGATTTTCGGTTTCATCCTCCTCGGATGCTCACTTGCCGGGTGCAATCCCATGGTGCTTGATCCGACTCCCGTGGTCCCGACGAGCCAGCCGGTGGCCTATTCAGCTCGAGTCGAATTGGCCGATGCGGGTATCTATATGGTGCAGCCGGGCGCGAGTATGATTCCGGACCTCCGTTTGCAGAATCACGTCACCGCGAAAATTACCTCTCTCGATCGGGCAAAGTCGCAGTGGGAACAAGCCGTCATCGAGTATCTCGTCGCGCGAAAAACGTTTCGCTCCATCGCGAAGACGGACTTCCCTGATGTATTGATGACGCTCCGGCTGTTCGTCTACATCGATCCGAGTGTGTCCTTCAAGTTCAATCACGTCTATGTCGCAAAAGTAGACGGTGCGCTGCGGGACCCGCGTAATGGGCGGGTCCTTCTCGATCATGTCGGCAAGGGAAAAGCGTTCGGAGAGGTGAGCCGGGACGGGAAGGATGACGATCACGAGCCGATCAACCGAGCAATTCGAGCAGCCCTTAACGATCTGTTTGGGAAACTCGAACAGGATAAGCGGTTGGCGCATCTGTAAGGGGCGAGTCCGCATGAGCCATGGACACGATCGCTGTCTCTGATTATCGCTCAGGTCGGCCATGGCCATCCTCTCATTCACAAATCGCCGCCTCAGGCGTAGTTACATTCGACTACGCTTCCCACCCGACGCGTCACGCTGCCGTTTCGTTTCACCCTCGTATGGCCTCTTCAACGTCACGCTCATCGAAGGATCGGGCGAGGGGCTCCAACGGCTGAAGGCAATGTCGGGTGGGCCCTGCCTCTCGTCGGCGCACAATGGGGCGGCAAATGGAGGAGGTGGAGAGGTGGGGGTACCCCGGCCTCGTCATGCTCACGAACGACATCTGGGGGGAGATCGGTTCTCAAGGAAAGAGATCATAGCCGGGGACCGTGGCTCCTTGTCGTGCCATCGATTGGATTGCCTTGATTCGTCGGCTGAGACGCACTCCAAAAATTCCATTCTCGTGTTATTACGTAATCACGACGATTAACTAGGGTTTTGCCTACTGTAGGCGTTGGTTGACCCACGCTAGCCTACGAATTTGTGCACGAGGGTGACGACACGACTCGCGCCAACGGGAGGCTGGACAGCCTCGACGCTGCGACTGATGCATTGCCATGCGCGATTGGAGTCACGGGGTGGTTACAAGGCCGGAAGACGACCGTGCCGGGGTTAGTTAATCGTCCGGTGGGATGGTGAGTAGAGAGATGAGTGATCGGCGCCCTCGCGCTGCCGGACGACGGTTCGGCGCTATCCGCGACGGTCGTCCATCATACAATGATGAATGAGGGGAAAGGGATCGAGACGCGCATTTCTAGCGGCCCATCCGCTGTACGACCAAGATGATCAGAAAAGGATTGTGGCGTGATTGCAACAATCGTCATTCTGGGTGCCTCCGGGGATCTGACCTCACGCTTCCTGATTCCGGCCATCATGCCTCTCCACGAGGCAGGAGAGCTGCCCGCTGGATTTCGGATCGTTGGGCTCGCGTGGGACGTCTGGGACAGCGCGGAATTCCGTCGCCATCTTGAAGTAAAAAATCGCGTCCTTCGCGACTTCCCCCATCCCCTCGTCCACGCGCGATGCAGTGCTTGCCGGCACGGAGTACCGCTCTGTCGACGTAACCGACCGTGTTCGTCTTGCCGAGATGTTGGGTAAGGAGACACAACCTATCGTCGCCTATCTGGCTTTACCGCCGTCTCTATAAAAGACGACCATTGGAACCTTGGCGGCATCCGGATTGCCCAAGGGAAGCAAGCTGGTTGTTGAAAAACCGTTCGGAACCGATCTTGCTCGAACGCGTTGAGATTGTCTGGGACGAAACCCTGACGGCGGCCGGTCGGGCGTCGTTTTACGACGGAACCGGCGCGCTTCGAGACATGGTTCAAAATCATTTACTCCAGTTGCTGGCCTTGATTGCGATGGAGCCGTTGCACAGTCTGGATGAACGCACGCTCCGGGACCGTAAGGTGGATGTATTCCGCGCGGTCCGTCGGCTGTCGAATGAGGAGATTGACCGGCGCACGGTGCGCGGCCGGTATGGACAGGGAATCCTTGGCGAACGGGAGGTGGCGGCCTATGTCGATGAAGCGGGAGTGGACCCAGGGCGGAACACCGAAACGTTCGCTCAGGTGGCCCTGTCGATCGACAACTGGCGCTGGGCCGGCGTGCCTTTTGTTCTACGCACGGGGAAAGCGCTCGGTCGTAATCGGCGTGAATTGCTGGTGCACTTCAAACCCGTCCCTCACGTGGCATTCGGACCGGAGATACAACCGCCGCCCAATGTGTTGACGCTCGAACTCGCGCCCGACCGCATCACGCTCTCGGTCAACGTCAACAGACCATGCGACCTGTTCGAACTGGAGCAGGTCGCGCTGGGTCGGTCATTCGGTCCTGAAGGGTTGCCGGCCTATGCGCGGCTGTTGCTCGATGTGCTGAATGGCGATCCGACCCTGTCTATTCGAGATGATGAAGCGGAGGAATCCTGGCGGATCGTGGAACCGATCCTGGCGCGATGGGCAGAGGGAGGTGTACCGTTGGTTGAGTATGCCGCCGGCTCCCAGGGACCGGCGAGGCTGTGATGAGAAAGATTTTTAGGCATCACGGCCACCGCGAAGGCGATCGCTGCAATAGGGATCAATGCAATCGATTGCCCACGGTGCGTTGAGGAGTAGGCCATATCCGGGGATGACGGGGGCGAGTCCGCCTGATGCCTGATCAGCGGAAGTAGGCTGGACATTGCGCCTCGGGCAGTGATCCGAGGCGGCGACCGCCCGGTCACGACCTCGGACGCCTTAAGTATCCATATCGGAATGTACACGTAGAGGCTAGGCATGACGCAACCTGTATGGAAGGACCTTCAGCGGATCGACGGATATTTGCCGATTGAAGACTACGGTCTTGTCGGAGACGGCGCGACCGCCGCGCTCATCGGGCGGGACGGAAGCCTGGCTTGGCTGTGTGTGCCCCGGTTTGATTCACCTCCGTTGTTCTGTAGTCTGCTCGATATGTCGCGTGGCGGCCATTTCACGATCGCGCCCGACAGGGTGCTGGAGTCCCGCCAATTCTATGAGCCTGATACCGCCTTGTTGGTGACGGAAATGCGATCTCCCACCGGGCTGTTACGGGTCACGGATCTCTGTCCCTTGGTGGCGGGAGCCGACCTTTCGGAGGACATGTCGGCCACGCGGCGAGAATTGCTTCGGAGTGTCATGGTCGTTGAAGGACGCATACCCCTGACGATCCAGGTCGAGCCTCGTGGCGGCGCTGAGGCGGAGTCGCGTGACGGTGGAATTCGCATTCGTTGCCATGCACAGCCCAATCTGAACCTTCACCTCTCCTCCACCGTCCCGCTGACCGGGCTGCGCACGTCGGTGACGATCGAGGCCGGGCAATCGTTCCACCTGCTCCTCTGTTGGCGTCACGGGTCCGCGCATTCTGCCCGCTTCGACGAGGCCGCGCTCCGCAGGGACACGATGGCGGTTTGGCGGCGCTGGCTGCAGTGTCTGGAGTATCAGGGCCCTCAAGAGGCGCTGGTTCGACGCTCCGCGATCACCATCAAATTGCTCGATCACTTTGAAAACGGCGCGATCGTGGCCGCGCCAACCTCGTCGCTGCCGGAGCTCATCGGTGGAGGCCGCAACTGGGATTATCGCTATGCGTGGGTGCGGGATGCGGCGTTTTCGGTCTATGCGTTGCATCGCATCAGCCTCTCGCACGAGGCCGCCGGTTTTCTCGCCTGGGTGCTGGATGCTGTGGAGCGCGATGGAAAAACCAGCGTCATGTACGACCTCGACGGACGGATGCCTCCGGAGGAGCGACTCGATGGCGGGCTGGAAGGCTACCGCCGATCGAAACCTGTACGCTGGGGCAATGCGGCCGCGGAGCAGCAACAGCACGATGTCTACGGGGAGATTTTGGACTGTGCCTATCAATGGGCCGCCCACCACGGCAGGACCTCTGAACGCCGATGGAATCGACTCGTGAAGCTGGTCGACGCTGCGGCAGGGGCATGGCGCAAACCGGATCACGGCATCTGGGAAGTCCGTACCAGTGGACGCCCGTTCACCTATTCGGCCGCCATGTGTCAGGTGGCGTTGGACCGGGCGGCTCGAATGGCCGAGCGTTTCAAATTGTCCGGACCGGCCGAAACCTGGAGACGGACGGCACAGGAGATTCAGGACGCGATTCTGGAGGAAGCGTGGGATCCGAATATACAGTCGTTGACGGAGCATCTGGGGGGCGGGGGATTAGACGCCAGTCTGCTGACATTGCCGCTGCGCCGAGTCGTAACGGCGGACCATCCGAAAATGGTCGCCACGAGCCGCGCGATCGTCGAGAGATTGGGGGCGGGACAGGGGTTGTTGTACCGGTACCTGCCTGACGAATCGCCTGATGGAATCGCCGGGCACGAGGGCGCGTTTCTCCTCTGCAGTTTTTGGCTCGTGGACAACCTGGCCAAGCAGGGCCGGCTGGATGAGGCGAGGGAGTTGTACGACTCTCTCTGCGCGAGAGCCGGCCATCTCGGACTGTTGCCGGAAGAAATCGATCCTTCGACGGGAGCATTTCTAGGAAACTATCCCCAGGCCTTCAGCCATATCGGCGTGATTTCGAGCGGGGTGAATCTGGCGCGCCTGTTCAAGAAGGCTGGTCGAACTTATTAGACGGTGAACATGATGATGGAACAACCTGATTGCAGGCCCCGGTCATCGGCCGATCAGGGAGTGAGCCTGGTCCTCTGCTGCGTCCTGGAATCTTTGCGGCAGTCTGGTGGCGGACACTCTATGCGCTGTATGGAGTCAACCGGTTGGGGTCACTCATCGACGGTCTGATGGCGAAGAGACTCCGTAGTGGACTACATGGATCCCTAAGAGCCTGTCCGAGTAATCCTTCGTAGCGAGGCGAAGGAGTTCCGGCAGTTGCGAGACCGCAGGCTCGAAAAAACGGGAAGCGTATTCGCTGAATACGTTGAGGAATTTTTCGAGCCGAGAACGACGCAGACTGCTGCCGATCATGCGCCGCAGCAGAATGGCATTAGCAGACTGCGAAAAAACTATATTGGCAAGCTAGAGCTTCGATGGTCCCACACATGGAGCACAGTAGAAAAACATTCCTGCAGACTGCTCAAAAAGGCCGTCCAGCAAGGCCGCAGCGAGTGAAGAGCCGAGACGTGCCCTTGCGGTACGTTGAGGGTCTGAACGATGCGAGAACGCCGCTGGCGGCCTTTTTCAGCAGTCTGCTACTCGAACAGGCTCTTAGCCAAAGACAAGGAGGCTGAACGTCATGACACGGCACTGGATCGACATCTCTGTCCCCATACGTAATGGGATGCCGCACTGGCCGGACAATCCTCCGCTGCAAATCAATCGCACCATGGACCTCGACTGCGGGGATGAGGCCACGGTCTCGACCATTTTCATCGGATCTCACACCGGCACCCACATGGACGCGCCCCTGCATTTTATTAAGGCCGGACGAGCGATCCATGAGATGCCGTTGACCGCCACGATCGGCCCTGCTCAGGTCATCCAGATTCATCATCCGGAAGCCATCACGCTGGAGGAGCTACGCCGGCATGCGATCCGGCCCGGCGCGCGGTTGTTGTTCAAGACGAAAAATTCATCGCGCCAATGGGGGGAGCGGGATTTCATGCAGGATTTCGTGTACCTGACCACAGAGGCCGCCCGCTGGCTCGTGCAACAGCAGGTGCGGACGGTGGGGATCGATTACCTGTCGGTCGGCGGCTACGAGAAAAACGGGCCTGAGGTTCACGGCGTGCTGCTGGGAGCCGATATCTGGATCATCGAGGGGCTCGATCTTTCCGGCGCGGACCCCGGTTGCTACGATCTGATCTGCCTTCCGCTCAACATCCTGCAGGGTGATGGCGCGCCTGCGCGCGCCCTGCTGCGCCCGCGCGGAGAATCGGATGCAGACTCGACCGCGGACGACGAGTTGGCGGCTTTTGAGAAGACAGGAGAGATCCACGATTCATGACGGAATTGGACCGGCCAAAGAATCCTCACCGCGCTGCTCCGCCGAATGCCGAGAAGCAGACACACCAAGAGCGTGTGCTCACAGACGGCGCCTCCTCGCTGATAGGGGACATCGCCGACGCAGTCGTCATCAAGGACGGCGATCTGTGTTTTTTAACGGACTCCGACGGGATTCTTCCGTTGGAGGGTGCGCACGGCTTCGGCTTGTACTATCACGACTGCCGGTATCTGAACGGGTATGTCATCACGCTGTCGGGCAGAAGGCCGGTGCGACTTGTGGCCAACGCCGAGCTGGGATATCTGGCGATGCTACAGCTCACGAATCCCGAAATAAGGAGCGAGGAAACGTGCCTGGAGCGGGACACCATCGGGATCAAGTGGGAGCGCCTCCTCGACGGCAAGACCCCCGCGCTCCACGACCGGCTGCTGTTCCAGAATTTTGGGACCGAAGCGGCGGTCATTCCGGTGGCGCTCGCCTTCCAAGCTGCCTTTGAGGACATTTTCACTATTCGAGAGCTGGTGTCGGAAGAACGAGGCCTGCAGCAGCCCCCCAGTTGGAAACAGGGCGTTCTCAGCTTTCATTACGAGGGCAAAGATCAGATCCACCGCAGCCTCTCGATCCACTGGCACCCTGTGCCGGATGGACAGGATGGAACCACGGCCCGGTTCCATCTCACGCTGGCCCCGCAGGAATGCCGGGAAATCCTCCTCTCGCTGGTCGTCGCCGAATCCCCGGATCGTCAGGCTGCTCAGCCGAAACATTATCACCAACCTGATCGCGCCCAGATGCAGGCGGTGTTGCGAGAGGCCTCGGACGCGTGGCTCGCCCGCGAGACGAGGTTCCTGAGTGACAGTCTCGTGCTGAATCGGGTCATGGAACAATCGCAGCGAGCCCTGCATGTGCTGCAGAGCCGCCTGCACGATCACAGCTACTTCGTGGCCGGGGTGCCGTGGTTCGTCGCCCTCTTCGGACGGGACAGCCTCATTACCGCGCTCCAGACTTTGGCCTACGACCCGGAAATTGCCGAGCAGACCCTCCGGCTGCTGGGGCTTCATCAGGGACAACGTGAGGATTCGTGGCGCGAAGAGCAGCCGGGCAAGATCCTGCATGAATTGCGTGTCGGTGAGAAGGCCAGGCTCGGCGAGATACCTCATACGCCCTACTACGGCACGATCGACGCGACGGTCCTCTTTCTGGTTCTGATCGGACGACATGCGGCCTGGACCGGACAGCTGGCGCTGTTTCATGAGTTGCGTCCGAATATCGACGCCGCGCTGACATGGATGGCCCGGTATGGAGACAGCAACGGCGACGGGTATCTGGACTATCAAAGGATTTCAGAACATGGGCTGGACAATCAAGGATGGAAAGATTCCGGAGATGCCCTGGTCAATGCCGACGGAAGCGCAGCTATACCACCCATCGCGCTGGTCGAGGTGCAGGCCTACGCCTATGAGGCGTTGACGAGCATGGCGGAGCTGTACCGACGAGACGGAGACACCGGTCGGGCCGGCCGGCTCCAACAGGACGCGGCCATGCTGCGCGCGCGGTTTAACCGGGATTTCTGGTTGGAGGAGAAAGGCTGTTACGCGCTTGCGCTTCAGGCCGGGGGCCGACCCGCCGCGGTCGTCACCTCCAACGCCGGTCATGCGCTGTGGTGTGGCATAGCCGATGAGGAGAAGGCCCGCCGAACCATGGAATCGCTGATGGCGGAGTCCATGTTCAGCGGGTGGGGAATTCGGACCCTGTCGGCGGATGAGGGGCGCTACAATCCCATGGGGTATCACCTGGGCACGGTCTGGCCGCACGACAATTCGCTGATCGCAGCCGGGTTCCGGCGCTATGGGCATGAGCGAGCCGCCGCGCGTATTTTCAGCGGGCTCCTGGAGGCGGCTTTGCGTTTCCCGGACAATCAACTGCCCGAACTGTTTTGCGGGTTTGCTCGGCATGAATACCCTGTGCCGGTTCGATATCCGGTGGCCTGTCACCCTCAGGCGTGGGCGGCGGCGTCCATCCCTTACCTGATCGAATCGATATTGGGTCTCCGGCCCGACGCATTGAACAACCGGCTTCGGATCTGTCGCCCCGCGCTACCCGAATTCCTTTCCTTCATGGAATTGAGCGGGGTCCGAGTGGGTTCTGCCAAGATCGACCTGCGCTTCGAACGTTCGAACGGCGCGATCAGGGTGCATCCTTCAGTGGCTGAGGGATCGCTGGAGATCATCATCGAGCCGTGATGCAGGATAGGAGGGGAGAGCGGTTACGACAAACAATGAGCGACGGCTCGTAATCGGTTCTCGTGCCTCACAACAAAAGGAGACCGTATGGCTGGCTTTCGTCCGCAGGATCGTGAGTTGTTGACCGTCATGGAGCTCGCGCTGATTGAGTCGAGCAGGCCCGCGCAGATCAAGCTTTTCACGCTGGCTCAATTGAAGGCCAAGATTACGCGGGCTAGAAAGTACTGGGACAAATATCGGACTCTGGCCAGGCGCCAACATCGAACCAACAAAACGGATCCGGGAAGCGACCGATCACAGCCGTTTTCGAACGTCAGGACCGAGCGAAAAGGCCGGCTCTTTGCCGAAGCGCTGACGCAGTTTGAAAAACGCCTGGCGCAGATTCAACGCCGAGACCAACCGCAAAAAACGCGTCCGCGAACGAAGCCATCACGGACGGGAACCGATCCCCAGGCGGCGCAACGCGCGTCGCTTCGCAAGAGGAAGCAACGGCGGGAGGCGGCGGCCGACTCCGCGTTGACCACGACGGTTACGCGACAGTTCGAGAAATCCAAGCTGCGGGCGATCCAAGGGCATATCCGCGCCAGTGGAGCCCGTCGCCAAGGCAAGCGTGATTCCAAGTAACGAGGAGGAAAGAGCGACGGGCCGGCAGAGTCGGGCTCTTACGAGAGGCCCATTCCACTGTTGCCCGCTCCGCGGATGGGCAGCATTCCGGTTTCCAGAGCGGGGGCAGGGGGCAGGCCGGTAACGTCCAAGATCTCCTGTTCATTGAGCGTTTCCCGCGCCAGCAACGCTTCGGCCAGTGCGTCGAGTTGCTTGCGGTGGGCGCCCAAAAGGCGTTTGGCTTCGTCATGGCTCTCGCCGATGATCCTGAGCACCTCGGCGTCGATGGCTTCAGCGGTCTGCTCGCTGAACGGCCTCGGTCCGGCGAAACCACCCGCGCTGTTCAGATAGGGGTTTTCCCGTGGCGCGAGTTGCACCAGCCCCAGCCGGTCGCTCATCCCCCAGCGCGTGACCATACCGCGAGCGAGGCTGGTGGCCTGCTCAATGTCGTTTTCGGCTCCGGTAGTCCGCGTGCCGTACACGATTTCCTCGGCTGCACGGCCTCCCAGCATGCCGACAATTCTCGCGCGGAGATAGGCTTCCGGGTAGTTGTACCGGTCACTGTCGGGACGTTGGTAGGTCACGCCGAGCGCCTGTCCGCGCGGCACGATCGTCACCCGGTTTACCGGGTCGGCGCCGGGCACCACAAGACCCAGGATCGCGTGTCCCCCTTCGTGATAGGCGATGCGCTCCCGGTCGGAGCGGCTCATGAGGATCGGGCGTTCAGGACCGAGTACGATCTTTTCCAAGGCGTCCAGGAAGTCTTTATGCCGGACTTCATCCTGCTCGCGGCGCGCCCCCAGCAGGGCTGCTTCATTGACCAGGTTTTTGAGGTCGGCTCCGGAGAGTCCGGGTGTGACGGCGGCGAGATCTCCCAGGATGGCATCGTTGGCCAGGGGGACCTTGCGAGTGTGAACTTTGAGAATCGCCTCCCGTCCGGTCCTATCAGGGAGATTGACGATGACCCGCCGGTCGAAGCGGCCGGGCCGCAGGAGCGCTTTGTCGAGCACCTCCGGCTGGTTCGTCGCCGCGAGAACGATGATGCCTTCCCGGCTTGAGAAACCATCCATTTCGGTCAGGATCTGGTTCAAGGTCTGCTCCTGCTCGCTTGACCCACCGATCGACATCTGGCCGCGCGCGCGGCCGATGGCGTCGAGCTCGTCGATGAACACGATGGCAGGCGCATGCTCCCGCGCTTCCTTGAACAGGTCGCGCACTCTGGCCGCGCCCACGCCGACAATCATTTCGACGAATTCCGCGGCGCTCATCGAGAAGAAGGGGACTCCGGCCTCTCCCGCGACTGCCTTCGCCAGCAGGGTTTTCCCCGTGCCGGGCGCCCCTACGAGCAGGACCCCCTTCGGGGCGGTTCCGCCCAGGCGGGTGTACTTCTTGGTGTCCCTGAGAAAATCCACGATCTCAACCAGCTCGTTCTCGGCTTCATCAATACCGGCAACGTCGTCGAATGTGATCTTGGAATCCTTCTCCTGATCATAGCGGCGGGCCGTGCTTTTTCCGATGCCCATCAGCCCTCCTCCAAGACCGCCGCCCTGCTGCGCGGCTCGTCGAAAGAGCCAGATATAAAACGCGATGAAGAACAGCGCCGGGCCGAAGCTGAAGAAGAGCGTGGCCCAGGTATTGCCGCCATCTTGGATGGGTTCGGCGCTGATTTCGACATGGTTATCGATCAGAAATTTTTCAAGGCCTTGGTCTGCGAAGGACGGCAAGGTCGTTTCAAAGGTCATGGCCGTCTTCGGCGCAATGCTGCGTGACGTCCCCTCGGGTCTATGGGTCGCCTGAGAATCGCGGTTGGAGGCCGCAGGTTGATCACTGGCGCGCGGGTACGTGACCGGTGATGCGAACCGGCCCGTGATCGTGTCCGCCCGGCCGTAGATCGCCTCGACGTTGCCTTTTCGAACTTCTTCCTTGAACACGGTATAGGGCACCGTCACCGGGGCTTCCGCGCCCGGCATGAGCATCTTCACCAGGAAAAAGTTGGTGAGTAAAATCAGCATGAACAAGAGCCAGGTTCTGCCGGGCGGCATCTTCACCTGCTCGATTTGCTTCCGCAGCCCGGACCCGCTGCTGTTCGCCTGGGGGCGACGGTCCGGCGCAGAGTCATTGCTGCGTTTCGCTTGGTTCCCCGATGCACTCATAGAACCCCTCCTCGAGCCCGTGAATATCAGGTGGAGATCCACCGGTCATGAACGACAGTAACACCCCATTTAACTGGGAACAAGTTCAGCTTCTCGCCGGTCCTGCGGTGGTGACCTCGGGAAAAACGGCTCCTTTTTAGCCTCCCCTCGAATTGACGGCGACGCGGTCTTGGGCGTCGCATGCGTGAGGCCGGAACTTCACACCTCACGGAACCGGCGCCTTGCATACCCGAGATCCTGCCTCTACGATGCACAGATGCCGGGTCCACGATGCCGATGTTCATGACTCTTCCGTGAACCCTCTTCGGATCCGCGACATCAAGCGGTGAGCGAATAGATCCGAAACGGAGCATCTGCGGCATGCATCCCAGTGCTGGACCTCATAGAGGCCCCGGGGCATTCCGGATGACGGACTTGTCGTCGCAAGCCGAGTCCAGCCGGAGACAACCAGCTGCGAAGCATAACAGAGAGCGAGAATTCACCGTGGATAGGCGCACCGACGCCTTCACTTAACCCGGACTATTCATGAATACCGGCTCCGTCGTCCGATTCTCTCGCCCGCCGAGGCTTTTCTCGTTCGGCCTCTGGACTGCACGTACGCCTACGTCGGCCTTACGTGCGAGAAGCCCCGGCGGGCTTCGGTCTCGAACGAATCGCGACGGCATTCATGAATAATCCGGGTTAGGGACTTTCCGCGCCACTGCCGCTTCGTCCGGCTTGAGCCTCGTCGTTCGCCTGATGCGACATTTTGGAACACGATCGGATAGAGAGATCTATCAATACAAGGAGGCTTGGATATGAGCGGAGTGTCCTTGGAGACTATCGGTGCCTGGTTGCTGGCCATATCGACGACGGTAGGGATGGCCAGTCTGCGTGTAGGCCTGGTGCTGCTGCTCGGTTACATGGGGATCAGGTTTGTCCGTCTCGGCGTGCAACAACTGGAGCGCGTGATCATCTTGGCGAGTGACGCCAAGGACCAGCAATCCGGGAACGCCCTCAAACGGGCGGCGACGTTGACGGGAATTCTCAGAACGATCGCGCTGACGGCAATCTGGGCGATCGTCGTGATCGAATCACTCCAGCTGGTCGGCTTGAACATCGCGCCGATTTTGGCAGGCGCAGGGATTCTTGGCCTGGCGGTGGGCTTCGGGGCGCAGAATCTGGTCCGGGACCTCATCAGCGGGTTCTTTATCATCCTCGAAGATCAGATCAGACTGGGAGACGTCGCCGTCATCAACGGGACGGGGGGGCTCGTGGAAACCATCACCTTTCGGACCATCTCGCTCAGGGATTTTTCCGGCGTCGTTCATATCTTTCCCAACGGCGCGATCACCAGCCTCTCGAACATGACCAAAGAATGGTCGGCGTTCGTGCTGGATATGGGCGTGGGCTATCACGAGGATATAGACCGGGTCGTCGAGGTGATGAAGACAGTCGGCGAGGATCTTCGTCAGGATCGGCAGTTTGGTCCCATGATGATCGAGCCGATCGAGGTGGTGGGCGTGGAAAATTTTGCTGATTCCGCCGTTACCCTCCGCGCCCGTATCAAAACGAAACCGCTGGAACAGTGGAACATCGGGCGTGAATATCGGCGTCGCCTGAAGAAGGCCTTCGACGCGCAGGGAATCGAGATTCCCTTTCCCCATCGGACATTCTCCTTCGGCGCAGCCACCGATCCATTGAAGGTTGAGTTGGTGCCGGATCGAGCGGCGCGCAGTCTTAATCAGGATCGTCCATCTTTTGAATGACACTATTTTTTGTGGAGGTAATCGTTCAACCGACGGTGAATGATTCCGTCGGACAGGCTCGGGTAGTACCCTTTGAGCGCTTGTGTCCCGGTGTTTGCCGCGAGGTAGTCCCGGTGATGCCGGAATTCTCTGAGCCGTTGTTCAACGCGCTGTTTGGCGGAGGCGCAAAAGGCGTCCGCCAATTCCCATACCGTCGTCCGCCCCTCGATTCTGGTCTGTTGCTTCGCGTACAGTACCGTCGCCAGCATGGCGAACAGGTCTTCACCGACCGCTTCGATACAGTTCTGCAGCCGCTGCTCGTCTCGAAACGAGGCCTGGAATCTGGTCATGGCGTACAAAATTTCTCGCGCGAGACGCCGGCTGGTTTGTTCGGTATAACGTGCCACCTGCCCGACTTGCAGGTGCGTGAACGCTTTACGATCAGGCAAAGGCCGTCTGCGCCATTGCCGCAGATACCAAGGCACATAGAACCGTGCCAATTGCAGCCCCTGTCTGGTTTGTTCTAGTATCGACCGGTCCTCGGCATAGAAGTCCTTGGCCCGCTCCAGGTGGTGGCTCAGTCCTTCGCGGACCACGAAGGGCCGCAAGATGTCAGTCGCTCCTTCACCGATCCGATACATTTCCGCATCCCGAACGAGCTGCTCGATGCCGAACGCCGCTTCACCCCGAGCTTGCTTCGAGTCGGCGGTTTCATACCCCATGCCTCCAAACAGAATTTGCGCGTCCCTGAGGAATTGAATCGTATGCTCTGAGCAAAATATTTTGGCGACCGCGGCTTCGATGCGAATGTCCTGTCGGTGTTGATCGGCCAGTCTCCAGATCAGGAATGACAACGCTTCCATCGCGAACAGATGGCCCGCCATGTTTCCGATGCGGATTTGTTGTGTCTGTCGTTCCGCCAACGGTTTTTGAAATGTCACCCTGGTATTCGCCCGATCCAGGGTCGGTTGCCAGGCCTGTTTCGCCATCCCGAGGCAGATGGCGGGAATGCTGATCCCTCGGCCTACGTTCAGAATCGTTAAAGCATATTTCAAGCCCTTTCCCACGTCGCCGATCACATGCTCGATCGGAACTTGCACGTTCTTCAAGATGAGATGGGCATTCTCGATTCCCCGACAGCCCTCAAACTGACAGCGTTGACTGACCACCACACCCGGCGCAGCCATGTCCAAAATAAATGCCGTATGGACTCGATCGTCCGCCTGTTGCCCCCTCGGAACAGGAACCCATTCGACCTTTCCATCGCACTCCACCCGCAGAGCCGGGACGCGGGCGATGAGGGTGGCGTATCGGGCGATCGGACCATTCGTGCACCAGAGTTTTTCACCGTTCACCAGGAAATGGCTGCCGGTGTGATCCAAGACCGCTTCGGTTCGAACATTGGCCGCATCCGAGCCCGTCATGGGTTCCGTGAGGGCGAATGCGGAGAGGGCTTCTTTCGCGACCAGAGGAAGGTACTTCTTCTTTTGGTCTGCACTGCCGAACAGCAGAATCGGCATGGCGATGCCGATAGATTGGGGGACCGCGACCGTCAAGGCGAGGATGTTGCTCCAGCTCGCAATCACGGTCAGGACACGACCATAATTTGTGTAGGAAAAGCCGAGGCCGCCATATTCTTTGGGAATCTTCATGCCGAAGGCCCCGAGCTTGAACAGTCCCTGGATGACGCGATCGGGAATTTTTGCCTGGCGTTCGATCTCGTCCGGGTCCACCTCGTGCATCAAGAAGGCTTCGACCTGTTTGCAGAAAGCCTCTCCCGCTGTTTTCTCTGCCGGCGGCTCGGGTGGAGTCAGGAGGAGAGTAAAGTCCGGCCGGCCGTCATAGAGGCTCGCCATGAAACTCTCACCGGCCAATCGCTCGCGGGCTTCTTCGATCCGTTCGAATCCTTGGAAGAGGCTGCTCATGTCTCGCCTCCTTCGAGTGAATCCATCGGTTCCCTGAACTGTGTGTCCCGATAGGCCGCCAGCCTGTTTGCAAGTTGAGCCTTCAATTCCAGTCGCTTGGGTTTGCCCGTCGAGGTGTAGGGCACCTCATCGCCCATCAGCACGATCTTGGGTTGTTTGGAAAAGGGGAGACGGCCACGACAGTAGGCCAGCAGATCCGCCTCTGCCGGCGGCGACCGATGGTCTTTCGGCACGACATAGGCGGCGATCTCCTCGCCGTAATAGCGGCTCTCGAAGGGGAGGGCCATGGCGAACCGTACGCCGGGATGTTGCTTCAACACCTCGTCGATTTCCAACGGTGAAATATTGACGCCGCCGCGAATGATGAGTTCCTTCAGGCGACCTGAGATAAAAAAGTATGGCCGTCCCCGCTCATCGGCGACATAAAAACCCTCGTCTCCCGAACGAAACCAGCCCCACTGAAAGGCCGCGTCGTTGGCATCGTCACGTTTGTAATATCCCGCGCAGACCGTGCGACCCCGGATGCAAATCTCCCCCCGGGTATGCTCAGGGACCGCCTGCCCCTGCTCGTCCAGAATCGTCATCACATTGTGGCGGAGGGCCACCCCGATGGAGGGAACATCATAGTCCGTGAGCCAGCGGCGATGTTGCTCCTGCGTCAGATCGTTCGGCAAAAAGCAGGAATAACAGGTCGTTTCAGAGAGCCCGTATCCATGGCGGATCGGGAAACCAAAACGATCTTCGAAACGGACCGCCGTGTCTCTCAGCAGAGGGCCGGCGCCACAGATCACCCCTGCAAAGCGGTCGAGCCGATAGGCGGAGAGGTCTTCGTCCGCATCCAGGAGAAATTCGAGCAAGGTCGGAACGACGCTCACGCTGGTGACCTGCTCTTCGTGGAGTCGTTGCCAGAAGGGGCCGGTCTTAAACTTCCGGTTCAGCACCACGCTTCCTTTGCAGTAAAACGGGGTGACCAGGGTGACGACGATGCCGTTGACATGGTGAACGGGCAGCACGCACATCAAACGATCATGGGTACCGAACGCATGCCAGTCCGCGATGGCATCCGCATCGATCAGGAGGTTGGCGATCGTCAGGATCACGCCTTTCGGGGGACCAGTCGTCCCGGAGGTGTAAATGATCAACGCCTGGTCGTCGAGCCGAGACGACGAGAGCGTGAGGTGAAGGGGGAGGGGAGCACCGGTGCTCCGGCCATGCACCTGCGATCCCTTGCCGGTCAGCATGCCGTGATCGTCGATGGCGACGACTTTTCGTAGCCTCGGCAGGTCGCGTTGAACGTCTTTGATTTCCTCGTAGGCATCCTGCCAGCACAGGGCGGCTGACACCTCCGAATGTTCAAGGATGTAGCGTTTCTTTTCAGCGGTTTCTTCGAGGTTGATCGGCACGACCGTGATACCCAGCGTCCAAGCTGCGAAGTAGGTCAGGACCGTGAGGTCATGGTTGAACAGGAGGGTGGCCATCCGGTCGCCGCGGCTCAACTGCAGATTGCTGTGGAGTAGATCGGCCATCCGTTCGACGACGGTGCCGAATTCCGCATAGGTATAGGTCCGGCGCAGGTGACGTTCGTCGTCGCAGTAGGTCAGAAAGTTTCTGGTGACGAGCCGCGGATCATAGACGCGCGATCGGAAGAATTCGGAGAACGACGACCAGGGAAGCTCCGGATGGCGCCCTGACGCGGCCCGAGCCTGCTCGATCCTGTCATGTACGTCGGTCAAGAGGCTCATAGGCCCTCGGCGCCGGCCCTCTGTACAGGGCTCTTGGTCTGATCAAACGGTTGTGATCTTGCTGTTCCATGACGTGGGCGCACCAGCCCGTGATCCGTGAGCACACAAACAACGGCGTGGAGAGTTCACGGGGGATACCCATCAGGAGGTAGGCGACGGCGGTGTAGAAGTCGAGATTGGGATGGAGCCCCTTCTCCTCCCGCATGATGCGGTGGATGGTGGAGGCCATCTCGTACCATCGGCTGTCTCCGCAGAGTTGACTGAGTCGTTCGGCATGGCGCTGGATGATGGCCGATCGCGCGTCGCCCTGCCGAAGCACACGATGCCCAAATCCCATGATTCGTCGTTTGTTGAGGAGCGCTTCGCGCACCCAGGCTTCCGCCCGTTCGGGACTGCCGATTTCGACCAACATTGAAGCCACCGCTTCGTTGGCGCCACCATGGAGCGGACCTTTCAATGTCGCTACGGCCGCCGTGATCGCGCCATGCAGATCGGCGAGGGTCGAGGCCGTGACACGGGCGGCAAACGTGGAGGCATTGAACTCATGCTCCGCATAGAGGATCAGGGAGACATTCATCGCCTCTGCCATGGCGGCACCAGTTTCACCGTCTTTCTGGCCTGCCACCAAGTGCAGGAGGTGGCGGGCGAAACCTCTGGTCTGGTCCGGTTTCCTCGGGAATTTTCCAGTCATGATCCGGTAGCTTCCGGCGATCAGCAGGGGGATCTGGCTCAACAGTCGCATGGATTTGCGAAGATTGGCTTCATGCGATCCGTCCTGCGCGTCAGGGTCATTCAATCCCAATAACGAAACGCCGGTCCGCAAGACGTCCATGGGATGCAGCCCTGGTCGCAGGCGTTCGACAAAACGTTGCACTGAATCAGGCAACATGCGATTGCCGATCAGCCATGTGGAGAACTCTTCCAGTTCGCTCCCGGTGGGAAGACGACCCATGAGTAGCAGATAGGCCACCTCCTCGAAGCTGCTCCATGCCGCCAAATCCCCGATCGCATACCCTCGGTAGCGGAGGCCGGCCGCTCCTTCGTCCACTTGGCAGAGCGCCGATTCCCCCGCGATCACCCCTTCAAGCCCAGGGCTATAGGCAGAATGGTCCGCTACCTTCGTCCCGGGCTGTTCTTGTATCGCCTGGTTCATAGTGCCTCCACGTCCCTCCTTCTTTCGTGGTCGTACCGAAGCAGCTCGTAGAGCTCCTGCCGCGTCATCATGTGATCGAGCCAATCCCGCTGCGAGCCGAAGAACTTCAGTTCCACCAGCAGCTTCTCGACGGCCCGGGCGGCGACCCGCAATGTGCTGACAGGAAACAGAACGCCGCGATAGCCCAATGTTTCGAATTCCCCGACGCTCAGGTAGGGTGTCTTGCCGAACTCCGTCATGTTGGCGATCAGCGGCACCTGAATGCCAGCCTTTTTCATCTCCAGGGCAAAGGTCCCGAATTCCTCGGCGGACAACAGCGCTTCGGGGAACAGCGCGTCCGCTCCTGCCTCGACATAAGCGAGACCTCGCTGAATGGCGGCAGCAAGTCCATCTCCCTCCCTGGCATCTGTCCGGGCCACAACCATGAAATCGCGATTCTGCTTCGCTTGAACGGCTGCCTTGATCTTGGCGACCATGTCACCAATTGAAATCACTCGTTTATCAGACAGGTGGCCGCATTTCTTCGCCTCTTCTTGATCTTCGATCTGCATGCCGGCCAATCCGGCCCGCTCAAATTCCTGAACTGCTTTCCGCAGGGCCGAAGGCGGACCATAACCGGTGTCCGCATCAACGAGGGTGGGGATCGCCACCGCCTTGGCGATGGCAGCCGCTTCCTTCGCCATGTCCTCCAATGTGATCAGACCGATATCGGGCAAACCGCGGGCGGCTGAGATGGCCGCGCCCGACACATAGACCACCTGATAACCTGCCCGTTCAATTTGCATGGCGGTCAACGCATTACACCCGCCCAGGATCGGCCAGGTGCCGGTAGCCAACAGCTCACGCAGGCGTCGCGGTTTTGAGACCGTCGGGTTGTTAGGCGTCACGATGCGTCACTTTCAGAAGTGCACATCTCGATCCGACATGGGATGACCGGGATGGCCCAAGGGTATGTCCACCTGCTTCACGTATGCTTTCCCAGTCGTGGTCCTCACCGTGACACGGGTCGGCATGGCTGCGGGATAGCGACCCACGAATTCCGGTTGATCCACGACGCGGACTTTCTTCATCAGCTCGTGGAGCGCCGGGTCCCGCAATCGTTTGGGATCGAATGAATGCAAGGCGACACGACCGTCGAGCAAGGCTGCGGCCACACAATAGGGAAGGCTGTGATCGGCCGTTTCTCTCGTGGTCGGTTGCCACTTCTCCGGATCACGCCCGATAATTTCAATGGCCACGTCATAACTTCCGATCTCGATCTCGGTGAGGCGCTCGTGGGCCTGTGGGCCTTCCGCGTCAATCAGCTCGGCTCGCAGGGACAGCGCGGCCTCCACGGCGGTTTGCGCGTGGTATTCCACCGGGAAATGTTTGATATAGGTATCCAACATTTTAAACGGAACCGCCTTATCGCCAAGGGTTCTCTCTCCCCCCAGCACCGGCAGCTCGAATGGCCCGGAGATCAACTTCATGAACCCCTTTTCGCCTTCAAAGATCGGTGCCGGTCCCGTCAGGCCGCGTTGGGCCAGGAGGGCGGCAAACATGCCGTTGCGTGCGGCGTTGGAAAACGCGCAGGCCTTCCACATCGACATGTCGCCGACTCTGGTTTGTCTGAGCGCTACATTGGCCACAGCAGCCAGGTTGATGGCCTGAGTGGTTTGAGCTTCCGTCAGTTTCATCGTCTTGGCCACGCCGAGCGTGGACGAAATCGATCCATAGGTCACATGGTCCCACCCACGGGGCCGTAATGCGGCTGCGTCACAGAGCCGGCACTGGATTTCGTAGGCCAAGGCAATGGCCTGAATGACCCGTTTGCCGGATGCATGGCTGGTTTCGCCTGCCGCGAGGATGGCCGACAGATTGTCGGATGGATGGGCCGGTTCCTTGGAGAGGTAGGTGTCGTTGAAGTCGAGGTAGCGCACCAGGGCGCCGTTGGCAAAGGTCGCCAACTCGGGCAGAGTCTTGTGGGTGGTTCCCCACAGTGTCGCGCCGCCTGGAATCCTGGCTGATTGCGCGACCTGGCGCGCGATCCGGCAGGGCGCGGCGCTCCAGGCGCCGAACGCGCAGGCCAGGCTGTCGAGCATCCGTCGCTTGACCTCATGGACGACGTCACCGGGCAGGTCGTCATAACAGAGCGCCTGTGTATAGCCGGCAAGGCGGTTTGCCAACATGATGACCTTCTCAAGAGAACGCGTTTGTCTCAGCTCGGCATTTGCGCAAGATCTTTCAGCCGTTCATGTTCGGCGATCGCTGCGATCAGCTCAGCGATCCCGTCCCCCTTCACCGCGACGGTGCGAATGACGTGTGGACACCATTCACGCAGATCCCGTATCGCGGCATCGGCGCCTTCACGGTCGGCTTTGTTCACGACCACAATGTCCGCCACTTCCAACAACCCGGCCTTCATGGCCTGAATGTCGTCGCCGAGCCCCGGCGCCACCAGCGCCACCACTGTGTGGGCCATCTGCATAATGTCGATTTCATTCTGGCCGACACCGACCGTCTCAATCAGAATCACGTCGTAGGCGGCTGCTTCCAAGACCTGCAGCGCCCCCCGCGTCGCCCGCGCGAGTCCGCCCTGCTGCCCGCGTGTCGCCATACTGCGAATGTATACATTCGGATCGTCGGCATGGTGCTGCATCCTAATGCGGTCACCCAGCAAGGCCCCACCGGTGACAGGGCTGGTGATATCGATCGCGAGGACGCCGACCCTGTGGCCGAGTCGGCGATAGGCTGTGATGAGGTGATCGATCACTGTGCTCTTGCCCGTGCCTGGATAGCCCGTGATGCCGATCACCATGGCGCGCCTCGCTGGTAGCAGGAGCTGTTGGATGACGGCGGGTCCGAGCGGTTGCTGATCTTCAAGCCAGGTGATCACGCGAGCCACAGCCCGGATCTCACCGGCCATCACCTGTTCGGCCATGACGGCGGCATCCTCACGTTTCAATGATCGACCGGCTCCGGCTTGGCTCATGTCACCCCTTCAGCTCGGGCAGCGGTGTCTGAAGATGAAGGAGCTGCGACAGCCGCGAGTTCAAAGGATGCCGCACGGCGTCACTGAGCTCTTGCGCGCAGGCGACCACCAGCCTTTCGTTCACCGGCACGCTGGCGCCGGATGCTTTCAGGGCAAAGACCAAATCCTCCGTCGCGACGTTACCGGAGGCTCCGGGCGCATAGGGACAGCCGCCGAGACCCCCGGCTGAAGAATCGAAAGCCGTGATCCCATAGTCCCACCAGGCCGTGAGGGCGTTGGCAATGGCCATTCCATAGGTGTCATGGAAATGCAGCGACAGGCGGACCGGGTCGATAGACGACATCACGCTATCGAGCAACGCCCGGATGTCCGACGGCGAAGCCTTGCCGATCGTCTCGCCCAACGAGATGTCATCCACGCCAAGGTCGAGCAGTCGCTTCATCACATCCATAACCCGTGCAGGCGGAATCCGGCCTTCATAGGGACAAAATACCACCGTAGACACATAGGCCCGCACCGCCAAACCGTCTCGTTTGGCCGCCGTGACAATCGGTCTGAAGCGGGTGAGCGATTCCTGCACGGTCGCTTTGATGTTACGCCGCGTGAAGCTGTCCGAGGCGGCGGTGAAGACCGCAATCTTGTTCACGGCTGCCGCCCTTGCCCGCTCGAGGCCGCGTTCGTTCGGAACCAGCGCGGAATAGGTCACACCTGAAATCCGTTCGATGGCGCGGAAGACCTCGTCGGAATCAGCCAGCTGCGGGATGGCGGTAGGCGACACGAAGGAGCCGGCCTCAATTTCCGCCACGCCGGTTCGCGACAAGGCATTGATCAAGGCAATCTTGCGCACCGTCGGCACGAAGGCCGATTCGTGCTGCAGCCCGTCCCGAGGAGAGACCTCGGTGATCCGCAGGGGTGAATGACATGAATTATGGAGGGCTGCCTGCAACATCTTATGTCTTCAGCATCGGCTGTGCCTTCAGCTCGCGTGGTGTGGCCCAGGAAGGCAGCCGCTTTTCAACAAATGCCTGGAGTCCTTCCTTGGCCTCAGGGGCGCAACGAGCGCCGGCGTTGGTCTTTGTACATAGCGCCCACCGATCCCCTTCGGGCAAGGGGAGCATCTTGTGAAGCAACGCTTTGCTTTCCCTCGTTGCGCGGGGAGCCAGGCGCATGATCGCCTCGGTTAATTCGGTGATTCTATCGTCAAGATCGCTCTGGGGAACGACGTCATGGACGAGGCCAAACCGGTGGGCAACCGATGTGCTGAAGGTCTCGCCGGTGAGGCAATAGCGGCGAAGAAATGATTCGCCCGCCTTGCGCAGGAGAAAGGGTGCGATCACCGCCGGGACCAAGCCCAGCCTGGTTTCGCTGAGCGAGAATGTCGCATCTTCCGCCGCAACGACCATATCGCAGACTGCCATCAGTCCGACTCCGCCCCCGAAGGCAGGCCCCTGCACCAGGCCGATCACCGGACAAGAACATTCGTCGATGGCGCGAAACATCAGGGTGAGACGTTGGGCATCGTCTTGTGCCTGAGATTTCGAGACCGGCGATGCGGACTGCATCCATTGAATGTCGGCCCCCGCGCAAAAGACCGATCCAGCAGCAGCGAGCACGATCCCTCTCAGGGATGGCTCACGCGCCAGTTTCTCGAAGGTTTTACGAAGCTCCGTTATCATCCGACCGTCGATGGCATTGCGCCGGTCAGGCCGGTTGAGGGTGACGCGGGCAAAGGTGTCATCCGATTCAACCGAGATAGTCATACAGAGGCCCATCCGTGGCTCCTTTCCTCCAGTCGCCCTCACATGCGAAATACCGGCGCCCGGCTCTCTCTGGTCGGGCTGGTGGCGGCAAGATCCAGACAGAGGCCAAGAACCTTGCGCGTGTCCAATGGATCAAGGATGCCGTCGTCCCAGAGGCGGGCGCTGCTGAAATAGGGACTGCCTTCCTGTTCATATTGCCGAAGGGTCATGTCGGTCATCCGTCGTTCTTCTTCTTCGGATAGTTCTGCCTGTTCCCGTTCCCTTTGTTGCCGCTTCACGGTGACCAGGACCTGAGCGGCCTGTTGCGCACCCATCACCGAGGTTCGGGCGTTGGGCCAGCAAAAGAGGAATCTGGGCCCATAGCCGCGGCCGCACATGGCGTAATTGCCCGCCCCGTGGGAGGCGCCGATCAGAATGGTGAACTTGGGGACCTCAGCGGTTGCGACCGCCTGCACCATCTTGGCGCCGTCTTTGATGATGCCCCTGCTTTCATAGTCTTTCCCCACCATGAAGCCGGTGATGTTCTGCAAAAACACCAGCGGAAGACGCCGCTGGGAACAGAGCTGAACGAAATGCGCCCCCTTCAGGGCGGATTCCGAGAGCAATACACCATTGTTGGCGACGATGCCGATAAGATGGCCCATCCAGTGGGCGAAACCACAGACCAGCGTGGATCCATACCGTGCTTTGAATTCTTGAAAGCGGCTTCCGTCCACAAGACGCGCAATCGCCTCTCGCAGGTCCCAGGTCTGACGCGGATTGTCTGGGATGATTCCGTAGAGTTCTTCGGCAGGATAGAGCGGCTCTTCGATTGCTTCCCGGCGCGGCTTTGAAGGTCTGCGGCCCAACGTGGTGACAATCGATCGGCACAGCTGCAACGCCTCACGATCATTCCTTGCCAGATGATCACTGACCCCCGACAGACGGGTATGGAGATCGGCGCCGCCCAATTCCTCGGTGGTGACCTCTTCGCCGGTTGCGGCTTTCACGAGTGGCGGCCCCGCCAAATAGATCGTGCCGGTGCCTTTGACGATAACGTTTTCATCACACATGGCCGGCATGTAGGCGCCGCCGGCGGTGCACATGCCCATGACCAGAGCAATTTGGGGGATGCCTGCTGCGGACATGCGCGCCTGGTTGTAGAAGATCCGTCCGAAGTGGTCCTTGTCCGCGAAGACCTCTGCCTGCATCGGCAGGAATACGCCGCCTGAATCCACGAGATAGATCGCGGGCAGCCGGTTCTCTAGTGCAATCTCCTGTGCCCGTAGATGTTTCTTGATGGTGAGTGGAAAATACGTGCCGCCTTTCACCGTGGCATCATTTGCAGCGATGACGCAGAATCGGCCCGAGACTGAACCGATACCGGTGATCAAGCCCGCCGACGGGACTTGGTTGTCGTATAGGCCGAAGGCAGCCAGAGGGCTCAACTCGATCCAGGGGGAATTGCGATCCAGCAGCCCAGCAATCCGCTCACGTGCCGTCATTTTCCCGCGCTTTTTGTGGAGCGCAACGGCATCGGCCGGTCCGCCGGCCCGTATGAAGGCCAAGTGCTTCTTGAGATCAGCCATCAGGCTGTCGTAATGGGATCGGCGGTGGCGAAAGTCTTCTGAGGCCGGGGTCACTGACGTATTGAGGACCAACATAACTGGAACCTCTCAACGATCGGTTCGGAGTCCCTTCACGAAGTCCACGATGTCATGCATCGGGGTTGCGGGCCGAAACAACATCTGCACGCCGGCGGCTTTCAGTCGCGGCACATCGTCATCGGGAATGATGCCTCCGCCGAACAGCGTCACATCTCCTGCCCCTTGTTCTTTCAATAAGGCCAGCACGCGGGGGAAGAGCGAGTTGTGGGCGCCTGAGTGGATGCTGAGACCAATGGCCTGCACATCTTCCTGGATTGCGGTCGACACAATTTGTTCCGGTGTTTGATGGAGACCTGTATAGATGATTTCCACCCCCGCATCACGGAGCGCCCGAACGACGAGTTTCACCCCACGGTCATGGCCATCCAATCCCACCTTGCCGATCAAGACCCTCAAGGGTGCCGACGCGACGGTCATAACGTCACCTCTTCCAGAAAATATTTCCCTTCCACATCTTTCCTGACATGACCGGCCTGGATCAGCGGATCATGCTCGAACACCAGGAGCCAATTTCCCTCGAAGGCTCGATCCAATACCCATCGCTTGCTGTCGAGCGTCTGGATGGGGTAGAGGTCGTACCCCATGATGTAGGGCAACGGCAGATGGGAGACGGTCGGAATGAGGTCGCCCAGGAAAAATGCGATCAGGCCTTCCGATTCCACTTTCACGCTCTGGTGGAAACGCGTGTGCCCCGGTGTGACGATTGCGGTTATTCCAGGCAGCAATTCCCTGTCTCCCCGGAGGAATTCCCACTGATTCAGTTGTGCGATCGGGATGAAATTGTCGCGGCGGTAACTGGCCCTCGTCCGTTCATTGGCGTTCGTGGCATCCTCGTACTCCCCCCGTTGCACATAATAATCCGCCTTGGGGAAGGTGGAGACTGAGGCGCCGTTTCCGTTCATGACCGTATTGCCACCGGCATGGTCAAAGTGGAGATGCGTGTTGACCACCAGATGGATGTCATCACGGCTTAGGCCATGTTGCTTGAGAGATTCTTGCAGAGTCGCGGTCCGCTCAACCGCAAACATCGATTGAAACTTGGCATCTTCCTTATCGCCCAGCCCCGTATCCACCAGAATGTTCTTGCCATGCGCTCGGATCAGCAAGCAGGTCAGGCTAAGCGGGATGCGATTCAAGTCGTCCGCCTCACAGCATTTTTGCCAGAGAGCCTTCGGCACTACCCCGAACATGGCTCCTCCATCCAGCCGGAACCGGCCATCCGTCAGAGGGAAAATTTCAAACGCCCCGAGTTTCATTGTTATTGCTCTTTCCTTTGACTTATATCCCCATAGGGAGCGGCCGGACCGCATTTCCCTGCGCGCATCTGACGAGCACGGGTCTTTTCGTGCGCGTTCTGAGCGCAAGAAGGATGGTCTGGCTGTTCCCGTATCACCCTTCTGAGGCTGCGCGTTGCGCGAGCACGGAGGCGCCTGGTCATCGCCGCCTCACAACACCACCGGCTCTCGATAGGTTCCATACACTTCCTTCAGTGCGGCACAGATCTCCCCCAACGTCGCCTTGGCCTTCACCGCTTCAATCAAATAGGGCATGACGTTTTGGCTGCAGGCAGCCGCCTCCTGCAGTTCCTCCAGTGAGCCGGCCATTTTGAAGGGATCGCGTGATTTCCTGAGATCGGACAACCGTGCCACCTGCTCCTGTTCCACCTCGGGTCTGATTTTCAAAATGGGTATGGACTGTTCTTCCTTCTCCACATGATCCGTGACGCCGACGATGCTTCGTTCATGCTGTTCGATCTCTCGCTGGTACCGTTGCGAAGCATCGAGGATCTCCCGCTGCGGAAACCCACTCTCGATCGCCTTCACCATTCCGCCCAATTGATCCAGCTTTCGGAAATAGTTCATCGCTTCGTCCTCCAGGCGATTGGTCAAGGTTTCCACGAAGTAGGAACCGCCCAAGGGATCGACGCAGTTGACCGTTTCACTCTCGGCCGCGATGACCTGCTGTGTCCGCAGAGCGAGCTTCACCGCTTCCTCGGTGGGCAGGGCCAAGGTTTCGTCCATCGAATTGGTGTGAAGGGATTGCGTGCCACCCAGCACGGCAGCCAGCGCCTGGAGCGTGGTGCGCACCACGTTGTTCATGGG
>JAJONL010000163.1 GCA_021323395.1 Nitrospira sp. | reverse complement strand
AAGAGTCGTAGGTAGGGCCAGCGACCAATTCGGATATTTCCCTGCAGACGACGGCATGTTGGGTCGTTCGTTCACCGCGCCGGCGGCTTCCAATTCCGCCATGACGACCGCCGAAGGCGAGTCTGCCAGTTGTTCGAAGGTCTTGGTGATGGCGAGGCTCACGTCGGCCTCCGACTCCACGCCGCTCGTCTCCAGAAGTTTCCCTCGAAACTGTTGCTGCGCCGACTGATCAGGTTCCACGCCGAACCGCCGTTGCGATTCCAGATCGGCTCCGGTCCAGACGCCAGCCAAGGTAGGCAAGTCGTGGGTCGTGACCGCGGCGAGGGCTTTCTGCGGATATGCCGAGGGCGGACCTTTCTCGAACCAGAGCAGGCGATAGGAGAGGATGTTCTGTTCCGCCAGGATGTCGCGCACGCCTTCCTCGACCGTACCGAGATCCTCTCCGACTACGATAGCTTGGGCACGCATGCTTTCGATGGCGATGATCGCCAACAGCTCCTTGGCAGCATAGCGCACATAGGCGCCGTCTTTGGGTAGTCGCCCTTTCGGCACCCACCAGAGACGGAATAGACCCATGACATGGTCGATCCGAAGGCCGCCGGCATATCGAAGTATCGAACGGATGGTCTGAATGAACGGCTCGTATCCCGCCGCGCGAAGTCTATGCGGAATGAAGGGGGGAAGTCCCCAGTCCTGACCGGTGGTATTGAACAGGTCCGGCGGCGCGCCCACGGTCATGTCGGCTGCGATCAGGTCCTGCCATAACCAGGCGTCGGCTCCGCCAGGCATGAATCCGATGGGGAGGTCCTGCATGAGCGGCACCCTGTGCACAGCCCGTTTCAATTGCCGATCGAGGAGCCACTGCAGCCAGCTGTGAAAGCGCACGCGGTCGGATTCCGCCGCCGCGAATCGAAGGACCTGAGCGGCTTGGGGATGACGGTACTCGACAGGCCAGTCGCGCCAATCGGCGCCATGCTGCTCGACCAGGCAGCAAAAGACGGCAAATTGATGGAGGAGTTCGCCCTCCTGTCGGCGGAAATGGTCGAAATCTTCGTCGCCTTCGAAATGCGACCACAGGAGGCGCAGGGCATTCTGTTTCAATGTGAACACCCGGTCTCGATCGATCTGACGATTTCGATTGAGCGCATGCCCCTCAGCCGCAAGCCGCTCCAGGACATGCCCGAGCCGTTCCGCTCCAGGCAGTTCTTCAATCCGCAGGTAGAGCGGGTTCAAGTACCGTCGGCTTGAGGGCGAGTAGGGACTGGCTTCCTGCGGCAAGACGGGCTGGACGGCATGAAGCGGATTGATCAGGAGGAGCCCGGCGCCGAGCGTGTCTGCCCAGGTTGCCAGCCGGCGAAGGTCGGCCAGATCACCCATGCCCCAACTCTCCCGGCTCCGCGCGGCGTACAGTTGCGCGCTCCAACCCCAGATTCGAAGATTTAGCGGTAGATGACAATTCCCGGGGGTGACGATGAGGCGAAGGGGTGTTCCCTTTTTATCGGCGGATGCCAGCCGATGATAGCCGATAGGCAGATTTCCCGGAAGCCGATCGGTAACGTTTCTTGTACTCCCGTCCTCCAGCGTCAGCACCGCCGGGGAAGGAAGTACGAGCGGCTCGCCCTGTCGCAGGACCTTCACGCTGTCAGCAAGCCACGAATCGAGAGCGGCCGGCGGTCGTCCCATGGCGGTCTTGATACTGGTCAGCGTCTCTTCTGAAACCTGTTGCGTGGCTCCTGCGGCATCCTCGTACTCCGCTTGTATCCCCCAGGCCTCAGGCTTCGCCCGCACGTCTCCTTTGTCTCTCATTCTCTTGTCTTTCATTTCGCCCGTGAAGCTAAGGTTGGGCTAACGTCTTCATCAGGCTGCTTTTGCTCAGCGTTCCGGCAAGACCTTTGGCAAGGATGATGTGCTCTTTCAACAGGGGGAGGGTAGCAGACGCCCATTCCCGGATCTGCGGATGTTTGATGGCTTTGCCCTTCTTTGCAAATTCGGCCACGGTTTTTTTATGATCGCTCAACTCGTGTTTAATATAGGCTTGATCGAACGCCGCCCCCGAAAGTTGAGAAAATTTCTCGGGGGACCGCCGCTGCTGTTTGGTCCGGGTTTCCGTTAGGCTCATTCCTAACGACTCGGCCAGCTTGCTCACCTCCTGACCGGCCTTCGTGTGGTCTTGGAGCATGCGTTGAGCGAATTGCTTCACCGCGTCATTTCCCGAGCGTTCCATGGCCATCCGGCTGAGGGTTATTTCCGCCTGCTGCGCTCCCGCAGCGCCGGCGAGAAATGCCATGTCCTTCTTTCCGACAGTTTCCTCCTTCGCAACCGCCGGCGAGCAGAAAATGAGCGATAATCCGATCATCAACCCAACGCAGGACCCACGGGAAATCCGAGACATCAGTCTTTTCCTTCTTTTTCCAACTCTCAATGACTCAGAGGTTCCCCTGTGTGGAGCTCACTATCCATGGCTATTTGGGTCGGTTCCAGTGCCGATGCTGCATCATCGCGTCGATGAAGGCGCCCGACTGGTTCGCCCCCTTTTTTTCGTACACCACTCCGGGAGCCGTGGTAATGCCGACCGCCTTCAACAGGTCGGCCCCCTCCTCGGCGGCGGCGATGGCTTTCCCGTGGTTGTACGCTTCGCGCACGAAGTGGCGTGCTTCATGGTCGCCAAGCAGTTGGTCGACACTTTCCTTCCCACCGGCCACGTAGACCGCGTCGTACATCACAGAACCGGCCGTCGCCAATGTTTTGTCGATCTTGAGGCTCTCCCCGGTGGCGCCGCGTAGCGTGCCCATATGCGGGGCAACCAATTCGGCGATGGCTCCTTTTTCTTTCAGACTGTTTTCCATCCTGACCAGCTCCGCGCTGGACACGCCGTCCGCCGCGACGATTGCAACTTTGCGGGTCTTGATGGAATTCTTGGGTCCTTCCTCCTGGCTCAAGCCCTTGGCCTTTCCCGCCTTGGTACTGTCCTGTCCCTGCGGCGCTTTCAGGCCCAGATAATTGCCCACCAGCTTGGCCAATTGACCGTCTACCTTGGCGATATGCTCGATCATGCGCTGCTGGACGTCCTTTTTGGTGACCTTAGCCAGTTCAAACTGTAACGCTTGGCGGATATGTTCCTGTTCGATCAGCGTCAGGCTGTTATAGAAAAGCCCGGCCTGGGTATAGTGATCGCCGAAGCTCTCGCTCCGTTCCCGTACCTTGGTTCCTTCAACCCGCGAGGGGTAATGCACATAGCCGCCTTTATCCGCAGGCGATTCTTTCGGTGAGCCTTCCAGGGAATTCGGTTCGTAATTTGCTTTGCCGGCTCTATTGGCAAAACGCATCATGCCGTCCTGTTGGAAGTTATTGACCGGCGACTTGGGCTGATTGATGGGCAATTGAACGAAATTCGGGGTGCCGAACCGGTTCAGTTGCGTATCGAGATAGGAAAAAAGACGGCCTTGCAGCAGGGGATCGTCGGAGACATCGATTCCGGATACAAGATGGCCCGGATGAAAGGCCACCTCTTCCGTTTCCGCGAAGAAGTTGTCGGGGTTGCGATTTAATGTCAGCTTGCCGACCCGTTGTAAGGGAACCCGGTCTTCCGGCCAGATTTTTGTCGGGTCTAGAATATCGAAGGGAACCTTGTCCTTGTCCTCTTCGGGGAGAAGTTGCAGCGCGAGCTCGTATTCCGGAAACGCGCCGCTCTCGATCGCGTCCCACAAATCGCGCCGGTGGAAGTCCGGATCCTTGCCTGCCAAGGCTTGAGCTTCATCCCAGACCAATGAATGCACGCCCAATGGGGATTTCCAATGGAATTTTACGAAGGTGGCTTTGCCCTGATCGTTGACTAGGCGGAACGTATGCACTCCGAATCCATCCATCATGCGATAGCTTCGCGGGATCGCCCGGTCGCTCATGACCCACATGACCATGTGCATGGATTCGGGCGTCAGGGAGATGAAGTCCCAGAAGGAGTTATGCGCGGTTGAGCCATTGGGCATTTCGTGGTCCGGTTCTGGATGGAAGGCATGCACGAGATCGGGAAACTTGATGGCATCCTGAATGAAGAAGACGGGGATGTTGTTACCCACAAGGTCCCACACGCCCTCTTTTGTGTAGAACTTGGTGGCGAATCCTCTCGCATCACGAATGGTATCGGCTGTACCTCGCGAGCCGTTCACATTTGAAAAACGTACGAACACCGGCGTCTTTACACCCGGGTCTGCAAAAACGGCGGCTTTGGAATATTGCGTCAGCGGTTTGTAAACCTGAAAATATCCATGCGCGCCTGACCCCCGAGGATGCACGACTCGCTCCGGCATTGGCTCGTGGTCGAAGTGGGTCATTTTTTCCCGGAAATGGAAATCTTCCGGACTTTTCTTGCCCGGGATCTGCCGATGCGGAGCCTGAACTGCCCAACCCACTTGCCATGAGAACCAGGGCTCCTGCGACGACGGCTGCGATCCTCAGACCGGATCGGCGGATGCTGACGTGATCCGCAGGGGACCACGTAGAGTGAAGAGCAATCATGGGGTTCCTCGCTTTCCGTACTTTCCGGACATTTGTGAGATGATAACAGGGAGGCTGCTATACTGACGGATCCTTGCGGGGCTAAGTACTAGGAGACCCCCTTGATATTGGGATGACCTGGCTACGTACTGACACGTGCGGTGTCAATCCCATGTCCATGCAACATTCAGTCTTATTGGTCTTAAGAGCGCGGATCCTCGTTTCACGCGCGGATTAAAAAAGAAGTGGTCCGATACCAAGCCGCGCTCACTCTGCCAGACGAAACGTTTTGTCCGGCGGCGGACAAGCTGTCCGGTGATAAATGCGCTCTGAATTTTCCCCGCAGCACATTCAGGCCGAATACGTGACCACTGTTCTGTTTTCTCTTGGCGCAATGTTTGCAGAATATTCACAACTTGCTGGTAGCATGGAAGGCCGGCTTTTATTCGATGGGACTCATGTGATTGTCCCAAGGAGACCGTGGCCATAGAAAGGGTTCAAATGGTGCACATGAGACAATCGTGTGGCGCAGTGGTATCGGCGGATGGAACGATGGAATGGCGACTATGGGCCCCGAAGGCCAAAGCGGTCGATCTGATCTTGATCACCGGCTCTCAGCGGCAGATGCAGGCGATGACGCCCGAGCCTTACGGCCATTTTCTTTTCCGGCAGCGGGATGTGGGTTCAGGTCAACGGTACGTCTTCTCCCTGGACAAGGGCCCGGATAGAGCCGATCCCGCCTCACGTTGGCAACCCGATGGCGTCTCCCGACCCTCTGCGGTCCTGCTGCCGTCAGAATTCGAATGGTCCGATGAAGAGTCGCGCGGGGTCGCGCGGAAAGACTTGAGTTTTTACGAACTCCATGTGGGGACGTTTACGGTCGAGGGGACATTCGATGCGATTATCCCGCGCCTCCCGGCTCTCCGTGAACTCGGCATTACGGCGCTGGAGCTGATGCCGGTCGGTCAATTTCCCGGAAC
>JAJONL010000162.1 GCA_021323395.1 Nitrospira sp. | reverse complement strand
GCCACCGCGTTGCGCAAGTGGGCCGGCGAGTCCATGGGTTTCCCGTCATATTCGACGATGACGTCGCCGCGCTCGAAGCCGGCCTTCTTGGCCGGGCTGTCATCCATGATGTCGCTCACCAGCACGCCCTTGGTGTCTTTCGGCACGCCGAATTGCGAAGATAATTCCGGGGTCAGCTCCTGAATCGACACCCCCAACCAGCCGCGTACCACCTTTCCATGCTGCACCAACTGCTCCATGATCGAATGGGCCATATTGCTGGGAACCGCGAAGCCGATGCCCATATTCCCGCCGCTCTGGCTATAGATCGCGGTATTGATGCCGACCAATTCACCACGCACGTTTACGAGCGCTCCCCCGGAATTGCCCGGATTGATCGCGGCATCGGTCTGAATGAAATCCTCGTATTCGGCGATGCCTGCCGATCGGCCGAGGGCGCTGACGATTCCCAGGGTCACCGTTTGAGTCAGACCGAACGGGTTGCCGACGGCCAGGACAAATTCTCCGACCTCCAACTTCTCGGAATCGGCCCAGGCGACGGTGGGAAGACCGCTCGCCTCGATTTTCAGAACGGCCACATCAGTCTTGGTGTCCGTTCCGACCAGCTTGGCCTTGTACTCACGCTTGTCGGACAGGAACACCTTGATCTCATCGGCTTTGTTCACCACGTGGTTATTGGTGATGATCAGTCCATTCGGATCGACGATGACCCCGGACCCCAAGCCGCGTTCTTTTCGCTCCTTGGGAGCCTCAAACCGCTTCATCCACTCTTCGCCAAAAAACCGTCGAAAAAACGGATCATCGAAAGGCGTGCTCTGCGATCCTTCCCCGCTCCCGTTCCGCGTCGCGAAAATATTGACGACCGCCGGCTTGACGATCTTGGCGACATCGACAAAACTCTGCGCCCCTGCACCAGGCAAGGTCGGCTGCACCGCGGTGGCGACCGGCCTCACGACAGGAGCAGGAACGGCGGGCGCGTCCGGAACCGCATGTCCCGTTGGTAACCAACCGAGTTCCGAGCTGACGACGACCCCGATGAGCACTCCCACGATCAGCAACAACAGCGGCACCATCCAAGGACGTGGGGAGCCAGCTTCTCCGGTCGGAATACGAAAGTCGTCCATAGTGATTCGTATCGGGAGCCGGCCTCAGGCCTGCTCGCCCGCGTACAGTCCCATGATGGTGTTCAGAAACTTAATGGCATCCGCTCTCGGGCGTTGGAATGAATTCCGGCCGATGATCGACCCGAATCCTCCGCCGTCGCGGATGGCCCGCGCTTCTTCGAAGACGGTCTTCTCGTCGCTTTTCGCCCCACCGGAGAAAATGACGATCCTACGTCCGTCGAAGGAGCTCTGCACGACATGTTTCACCCGTTCCGCCAAGGTCTTGATGGGCACCTGTTCGGTTTCATACACTTTCTTCGCTGCAGCCTGCTCGAGATGGGCCGTGGGTAATTTCACTTTGATGATATGCGCTCCCAATTGCGCTGCGATCTGCGCGGCGTAGGCGATCACATCCATAGCCGTCTCGCCCTCTTTGCTGAGCGCAGATCCGCGAGGATACGACCAGACCACGACTGCCAGACCATAGCTCTTGGCTTCCTCAGCAATTCCCCGCAACTGTTCGTACATCTTATTGCAATGAGAGGATCCGGGGTAGATCGTAAAGCCCACGGCCGAACAGCCCAACCTCAATGCTTCCCGCACGCTGCCCGTGACAGACGGCATCGGATCCTTCTCATCATGCAGCACATCATGGTTGTTGAGCTTGAGGATGAGCGGTATTCTTCCGGCAAAATGACCGGCACCCGCCTCAATGAATCCGAGCGGAGCGGCGTAGGCGTTGCAACCGGCATCGATCGCCAACTGAAAATGGTAATGCGGATTATACCCGGCTGAATTGGGCGCAAAACTTCTCGCCGGGCCATGCTCGAACCCCTGATCGACCGGCAGGATCACCAATTTGCCCGTCCCGGCCAGCTTGCCGGTATTCAACAACCGGGCGATGTTCGTCTTCGTCCCTGCATTATCGCTTTCATACCAGCTCAGGATTTCCTGCACCCGATTGCTCATGATCAACCTCCCAACAAACCTCGGTCACAATGAGTCGTTACATACGTCCTTGCACATACGCTTCCGCCTTACTGACATCCTCGACACTGCCGATGATCAGGGGCACACGCTGATGGAGCGCCTTCGGTTCGACGTCCAGAATGCGCATCATGCCCGTGCTCGCTTTGCCCCCGGCCTGCTCCACGACCAGGGCCAGGGGATTCCCTTCATACATCAATCGTAGCTTTCCTTCCGGCTTGGCGGTCTCGCCAGGATACAGATAAATCCCGCCTCCCAACATGATGCGGTGGACATCCGCCACCAGACATCCGCTGTAGCGACCGCTGTATGGCCGCCCGGTCGCCTTGTCCTCCACCTTCACAGAGTCGAGGTATTTTTGAGTGCCGGCCGGCCAGCGATGGTAGTTGCCCTCGTTGACCGAGTAGACTTTTCCCTTCTGGGGAATCCGAATGTTCTCGTTGGACAGGACATACTCGCCGATCGACGGCTCGAGCGTAAACCCATGCACCCCCTGCCCGACGGTAAACACGAGCATGGTGCTGGCCCCGTACAGCATATACCCTGCGGCAATCTGCTCGGTTCCTTTTTGAAGCAGCTCATCCTCCACGGGCCGGCGCTGTCCCGGCTTCGACCTCCGAATAGAGAAAATTGCTCCTAATGGCATATTCACGTCGGTATTGGAGGAGCCGTCCAACGGATCGACCAAGAGCATGTACTTGGCTCCTTCATGTACCATCGCCAGTGGCTTTTCCATCTCCTCAGAGGCCAACACGCACACGAGCCCGCTGTGTTCGAATACCCGAACAAACGTGTCATTGGCGATCTGATCGAGTTTTTTGACCACTTCGCCTTGGATATTGGTCTCTCCGGTCGTACCGAGGATTTTATTCAACCCCGCTCTGCGCAGGTCATGGGCGATCATTTTGCCAACCAACCCGATTTGAGTCAGCAGGATGGAAAATTCGCCGGTGGCCTCGGGATGCGCGGCCTGTTGCTCGATGATAAACCGGCTTAACGTAATGGGAAATTTAGACATAGCGTTCCTGTCCTTCACGCAGAAAAACCCTCTCCTCCAACCGAGAGTCCGAGGAAAGGGCTTACCGTCGGCCAACGTCGCGCAAGTATAACGGTTTCTCTCAGTGCGAGCAAACCAAAGCGGCGAGGGTTCTCATTTTATGATGATCCACCCACACGATATCCTTCCATTAATTCAGCCACAATCGACCCGATGATGACCTTGGCCTTCATCCTGACCGGAACCCGACGGTCATCGGTCGTGAACCACACGCGAATATTCCCCTCATTGAGAAAGATGCCTTGAAACGGCATGATCACCAACACGCGGGCCGTCTGCCGTTTCCCCCAGGACCCCTTCAACATTTCCAGCGCTTCGACCCGTACCTCCAATTTATAGTTCTTATTGTCGTGATGCACGTTCATAACCAGCGAGGCTCCGGGCACCATCGGCAGAACCTTGCGCACAAAATAAAGGCAAGAAATGGCATCTTGAGCATCCATGGGAATCGGAAGCTCGGTGCGCGCGCCATCCTTGACCGCCGTCACCAGGCCTTCGCTATGGCGGAAGGTGTAGTCGAAATCGTTCGACCGTTTTCCCTCCCGCCGTGCAAAGGTCATATGCCGGGGGAGAAATGATTCGATATCGACGGTGGACGCCACTCGGTTATCGACCGGATAAAACTTAGTCACCACCGGGCTCGATCTGGCTATGAGGCTCAGCTGGATTTGGGACCGACCCTCTTGAGCCTCGTGCTCCTCAACCTCCATGGTTGCGACTCCGGCGCGCATGGCCAGCCACGTCAGGTCAAAGGAGAGGCGTTCGCCGGCAGAAAAGGGGAGCGGAGGCGGCGCGACCGGCTGTTCCTGTCTCGTGGGATCGGAGAAGGACATGGCTGGAGAAAAAACCCAGAGCAGGAAGGTCGCCGCTAGAAGGACGAATAAGCCGAAGACGCTGAAATGAGGTAACTGATTACGCCGACAAAACACGACGCGCCTGCGCAAGTTCCGTTTCGATAGTGGCGCGGATCACATCCAAACGGGCCGGCGAAGGCGCCTCAAAACGTAAGACAAGCGCAGGCTGGGTATTGGAAGCTCGAATCAAACCCCATCCATCTTCGAAAATCGCGCGGACACCGTCGATCGTCACCAACTCCCTCACCAGCAGATTCGATGCGCCGACAGGGCGGCGGGCATCCAAATAGGCGGTCAGCTGCGCTTTGACCTGATCAACCAATTGAAACTTGAGCGCATCAGGGCAGTCGACACGAATTTCCGGCGTCACCGTGGTTGAGGGGAGGTCCGCGACCAGGCTGGAGAGCGATTGCTTGGTTTTGGCCAGAATTTCCACCAGTCGACAGGAGGCATAGATGGCGTCGTCGAAGCCGAAATACCGGTCCGCAAAAAACATATGGCCGGACATCTCGCCCGCCAAGACGGCCGACTCTTCTTTCAGTTTCGCCTTCATCAGCGAATGCCCGGTCTTCCACATGATGGGCCGGCCGCCGCGCGCGGCAATATCATCGTACAGACATTGCGAGGCCTTCAC
>JAJONL010000161.1 GCA_021323395.1 Nitrospira sp. | reverse complement strand
GATCCCGACCTCATCCTCACGGGCCGGGTGGAGCGGTTTTTCGAGCATGACCGCCGAAAGCTCTGGACGCTCGTTCCCTACTATTCGGATAAGCTCGCCGGCCTGTTCCGCGTCAATACGTACACCACGAACGGGGAGCTACGTCTGACGCTGACCTTGCTCAAGCCGACGGGTGAGGTGGTGGGTTCCTACGTCGGCCATGCCAAATTTCAGGAAGATTACACCCCCAACAGCGAGGTACGTCCCGGCGATCGCCTCGATCGCGCCTTGGGGCAGGCGCTCGCCCAAATACGCGACGAGATGTCTCAAAGTCTTTCTTCGTCCGTAAGAGGGGAAACTCCAGCTGCCTTCCATCGAGCCCTTCGTATGCTCATCTGGCGGCGCATGACAGCAGTGTGCTCTCCCGGAATCAGGATATCCTTGAATGGTCAGGACCCATTGAGCCATGAGCAGTTCCGTCTGACTCTGGATCTCACGTTGGACCGACCAGTTGCCCGCCGGCGTTCATAGCCATGAGGGTTCCGATTGCGGCGATTTGAGAGCCTCGTGGCGGATCGGCTTTCGGGGTCGGCGGCGCACAAGCTTCGAGGGACAATCCCAGCACTACGGTGAGCAACGGGACAAGGGTTGGCGTGAGGCTCATCATGTCCTCCATTTCGGTTGAAAACTATGACCGATGGGCCCCCTGAAGAGCGGCTGAACCTTCGCTGGAAGCCGCCGCGAGGAGAGAGCTGGAAAGGTTCCGGGGAAGAGGGTCGCGCTCGTCAGACAACTACCGAGGCGTCGACGCTACGTGATCCGCGATGATTGCGCCGCACTCCAGGCAGCGCACCTTACCTGTCTCCATTCCATTGTCGGAAAGGACGCGGTCGACGAGGCGTTTATGACGACAGACGGGAGAGGATGCGGTAGGGTCGGCTGTCTGATCGAGCTGTGGAGTGTGCATAGCAACCTCCAGAATGAACTTTCGGCCTGTCTTCGCGGCTCATACGGCCCGGAGCATAGCAAAATCGCTTACCTGATTCCATACGGATGGACAAAAAAGTCTCGATGGATACGAGCCACAAGAGACGGTATTACACTCCGTCGAGACCCCAATATGTATGATCCAACAGGTTGGTCCGGCCAGGTCCCATGTAGGCATCTCACGTAGAGAGAAACTCCCTGCGCTGGCGTTTGGAGATAACCGTCGCGCAGGCCATCGTGAAGAGAGCCCCGACGAAGGCAGCCATCATGGCCACGATCGCTTCGATCACTTCAAAAAATCCACTTTGAGCCAGAATGCCGCTGGCGGGCAGATAGTACGACCACGGCCCCTTCACGCCGGCCAGCCGCACGAGCAACTCGCGAAGCGGATACACCAGCAATAATCCGTAGGCGAAATGGGCGATTCGATCGAAGGGATTGCGGCTCAAGTGTAAGGTGTGCTGGAGCCAGAACCCGGCGGGAACCTCCGCATACGTATAGTGAGCGCCGATCGTATGGACGATCAAGAAGAGGCCGATGAGCCAATAGGATGTCAGCGAGAATGCGAACCGCCGATAGGTGATCAGCAGCACCGTGACGAAGCCGACCGTCAATAGATTTTCGAGCAGCCAATCACGGCGGTCGACCGGATCGATGGCGAGCCATATCCAGAACAGTCCGAATGAAAGCAGCAGTCCCGCCAGGACCCAATGCTGATCCCCGCTCGGCCTGTTCTGCTCTGGCGTCCCAACCACCATGTCGTCCAAACTATTCGGAAAGCGCGGCCTCGGATTCCAGCATGGACTCTGCTCCGCGTAATGCGCGCACCACTAAGAGCAGCGTCATGCAGATCAACGCCCCATACAGGGCGGCCGCCATGTCCCTCTGGGCATCCCAGATATCACCCTGCGACCCAAGATAGGTGATACCCAGTTCAGGGTGGACGGCGCCGGCGACCCACGATTCGATTATTTCCCAGAGACCGCTCAATCCCAGGACGGTCATGACCGGCAAATAGTACAAGACCCATCCCCGGACACGCGCGCTGATGCGAAATAGTTCTTCCATGGGATAGGCCAATAAAAATCCAAAGCTGAAATGCACGAGCCGGTCGAAGTGATTGCGCCCCAGATGCAACGCCTCGTCCATCCACTCACCGGCCGGCACCTGAGCATAGGTATAATGCACCCCGATCGTATGCAGCGTGAGAAAGGCGGTGATCAGCGCATAAGAGACATGAGACAACGGAAGAACACGATGCGTGACGATCAACATGACCACGAACAGGGCCGGCAGAATGCTGGCGATCAACCAGAACTGAGGATCGACCGGCGCTTGCGCCATCCACACCGACACCGCGACGTACCATAACAACAGACCGATTGACACTATCTTGTTGCGACTCACCGTCATGTCTCCTTTTGATCGTGTGACAGAATGGGAGCCTTCACCTACGGCGTGGCAAGGCAAACAATATTACTCTACTGGATGCCGCTCATCGCTGCAACCGACGCCGGACGGCCCCACCGCCGAAGTCGATCGGCATCTCGATCACCGTCATCGACATCATCCGGCGCGAAGGAAAGGAGGGTCTTGCCGGTCCGCACCGGTGAACCTCGCGCGCATGGCCGACTCGCCTCGCCCTCCGTGCGTGGCGCATCAATCGTCATCGGAAGTGTGACAAACACAAATTGGAGATGAGGAGGGGCTGGGAGCTGAGTCCTGAGCGAACGGTGGGTCTCATCGTGAGCGGACTCTTGCTGTAGGGCATGAACGCATCCGTTGCAATGGGAACCTTCTCGCCAGGCCTGGAACGCTACTCAGGCCCGGCCGCCGGCTCTTGCTCTTCCACCACGGCTCCGCATTCCAAACAGCGAAAACGAAGGGGTTCTGTGGCGTCTTCGCAGCGTACCCGCTCGATGAGCCGCTGATGGCGGCAGCAGGGGGTCGGAATCGGATCGAGCCGTGGACTATGCATAGAGCCCTCCGATAATCGTGACGAATGATGGCACGGACTTACGCCGTTCTTTGCTTCACGAACCGGAACAACTACCTCAGGATGGCGGCTACCCCGTGGAATGCTTCCATCGATGCGTGAGGGGCCACTGTCGAAATCCTCCACCTACAGGATGCGGAAAAAGTCCGCCAGCGGCGTTCTCGCATCGTTCAGACCCTCAACGTACCGCAAGGGTACGCCTCGGATCTCCACTCGCTGCGGCCTTGCTGGACGACCTTTTTGCGCATCCTGCGCGCTATTCTGATACCAGCAGGCCACGTGAGTTGATCCCGGCGTATTGTGAAAAATCGAGTTTTTCCGCATCCTGCTAAACGAGTCGGGTCACATTCTCCACGCTCAGAATGCCTGCACCACCAATTGGACGTGCACGCCGTGATCTTGGAGATTCCCATTGCCCGCGCGCAAATGGTTCAGCTGCTGCCCCCAATAAGCCTCAAAACGAATCCCATCCGTGATGGACCCCACGAGGCCTGCCCCCACGCTGGCCAACGTGTCCCGGTCTCCGGTCGGGATCGTCGTATTCCACGCTCGGCCCACGTCGACAAAAGGCACGACATGAAGCCGATCGACGCCCTGCAGGGTGACGATCGGCACACGGAGTTCCACGGTAGCCACCGCTCCGTTGTCACGAACGAATGTGAACTCCCGATAGCCCCGAACGCTGTACCGCCCTCCGACCGCAAACTGTTCGAGGGGAAAAAGGTGATCGTTCGAGAACTGCATCATCATTTTCGCGAACAGTTGCATCCGAAAGAGATCGAGCTGCCGGACCCACTGTGCTTCGCCGAGCCATGAGAAGAACCGCCCATCCGCGGACTGAGGCTGATTGCTCGACGGAGTCGCGCCGAGTGCTCCAATGCCGACCGAGAACCGAGAGAACATCGAGATCACGTCCTGACCCTTGCGATGCACCCATTCCTGCGCGGTCCGCAGCGCCGCGATCCGAGACACCCCATTCGTCGCTCCTGCGAACAGCTCAAACGGCTGCCCGAGGATGAAGCTTTTATTAGTTTCGTATTCAGCGATGAATGAGACCGCCAGCTCATCTGTCAAAGTGCGGAAGAGAGGGTGTCGCAGGCTGGCGCCGACGATTTCAGCCTTGTTCTCGATATTCAATGTATCGAATGGCGCCTCCGTGACGGTGAGACTGAATTGTCGATAGTACCCGGACACCGTCGTATCCTGCGCGGTGACCGGAAGCGTATACCGGATATTGAGAATCGGGTTGACCCCTCGAGAACGCCCATATTGCACGCTGAGACTATCGCCAAGGCCCGTGAGGTTCTGATCTTCGATCGTTGCCAGTCCCTGCTCCGCCCCCACGGCGGGAGACTGATAATTGTTGAATTCCACCCGGCCGTGAACCAGGCGGGCTTCTTTCACGTGGACCGTCAACACACTGTCTCCGCGGGCGTCTCCGGGCGCGAGCGCGGCATTGAGTTGCGCGATCTGCGGATCACGCTGGAGCAATTGGAGCCGGTCCTGCAACGCGGCCACATTGAGCGGCGTACTCGTCGCTGAACGAAGCCGATTACGCACATAGCCGGTCCACAGCCACGAATTCCCGGTGATGTCGATCCGGCTCAGCGCGCCCTCGACAATCTGAACCGTGAGCACATTGAAGGTGATTCGCTGGTCGGGAATGATCGCGCCGGACGTAATATAGCCCCGGTTCACATAGTACAGGGTTAACTCCTGCCCCAGGGCCTCCATATCATCCATGGACAAGACGCGACTGGCATACCGGTCCGTCACTTCTTCCAGCTGCTGCCCGGTAAATTTCGTGTTGCCGACCACCTGAATCGTCTGGATAAACACGCGCAAGGACGGCCTCGAAACCGCCTCCTCTGGAGGGAGCGGGGCCGGTATCAGAAGAGGCGGCGGCAAATCAGCCGGCGGCTTCTCGGGCAATCGCGGTGGCCGTTGGGGAAGCGGAAGGGGCAACCCTGGTAGCGCCTGCCCGCCCACTGGTGGAGGAAAGACCGTCAGCAGCGCAAGAAGACAGACCGCATACAGCGACCCCTTCACCGCATGACGCCGCTGCCGAAACATCCCCCTCGTCCCTCTCCGCCATCGAGCATGGAGAGGAACGACGGGTTCAGTGTCCGACACCATGTCTCACAGGACGTCCACCACAAGCGCGACAGTATGTGACCCCTGGCTTTGACGCCACCGAACTGCCGTCGATCCTTAGCAGGCTGTTGAAAAAGTCCGCCAGCTTTGTTCTCGCGTTGCTCCGAGGCTCAACGTACCGCAAGGGTACGCCTCGCCCCTCGCATCGCTGCGGCCGCGCTGAACAACCTTTTTGACCATCCTGGGGGCGTTCTGAATATCTCCTCCAACTCACGCATCACTTTTTTTCAAGGACAGCGAAATGGTTTTTCAACGGCCTGTTAGGGCAACGGCTGAATACTGACGGTTCCGTTTGGCCCGAACTGCGACCCGGCATCGACGGTGCTGTTCACGTTCCGGTAATCATTGGCTTGGATGGTAATCGTGCCGCCCGGCCCATTCACCGCCGTACTCTCCACTCTGGTACCGTCTCGAAGCCGGATCACGTCTGAACGCAGGCTGACGTTGCCGCCATCGGCAATGTCTTGAGCGGACGTGCTCACGAGACTGCCGTCAAGACGGATGCGTTCGCCGGCCTGAATGGTGATGTTCCCCGCTTGGTTACTCCTGGGGAACTCTGACGCTTTCGTTGATTGGGCCGACACGGTGCTTCCTTCACTCACGACCGTCTTCCCGGCCTCGATCACGATGTTGCCGGCATCGCCAGGCAAGCCGCGGTGATTGTCGGCTGACAGGACCGTGCCGTTGAGCAAGCGCACCGAGTCACCGGCCTGGATGCTGATGTTGCCGGCCGAGCCCAAATCCGTCGGTACCGTGTCAATGCGGCTGCCATCGAGACGGACGGTCTCCGTGGCATCGAT
>JAJONL010000160.1 GCA_021323395.1 Nitrospira sp. | reverse complement strand
ACGACTCGATCCTGTCCCTGGGCGGGCAATACCAATTTTGAAGGCCAGGTGGCCTGTTCGAATCATTGCGCGGGTTTACGCCGATGTGGGTCCTGAATCCTTTCTCCATGCGGGTACTCATACAGGCTGGGAAAGGGTGGGAGAATGAGCGTGAACGAATGGCTTCGATTGATAGCCGGCGCGTTCGTGCTTCTGGCGGTGGTGCTGGGCGCGACGGTGCATCCCTATTACAATTACTTCGCGGCGTTTGTGGCGGCCAATCTGATCCAATCAGCCTTCACAGGCTGGTGTCCGATGATGGCCCTGTTACGGAGGTTGGGTGTTCAAGACTGATCGGCGGGGAGGAATGGCCCGGGGCGTCTGGCTCTGTCTGTTCGTCCTTGCGGGCTGCGGACAGGGAGAGGAGCCCTCGCATCCCCAGGAGGTTCGACCGGCCACGGCCCTGGCCTCGCCGATCCAGGCTTCGATTGTCGAGGTTCAGATCGTAGAGGTGCCCCTAACGGTGGAAGTGACGGGACAGGTGACGGCCCTCTATCAGGCCACATTGGCCAGCCGCGTCCAGGGAACGATCGACAATCTGATGGTTCGCGAAGGAAGCCTGGTGCGAAAGGGACAGACCCTCGTGGTGCTCGACAACCGAGATTTACAGGCTGAACTGGCGCGGGCGTCGGCCGAACTCGAGAATGCTCGCGCCCAACTCGATCGCATGAAGGACCTCTATGAGAAGGATGCGGTTTCCAAGCAGGAGTGGGAGAACGCCACCCGGGTCTTTAGGGTGGCCGAGGCAGGCCGGAAGTCCGTCCTGGCACAGTTGAGCTATACGGTCGTGAAAGCGCCGTTCGACGGCGTCATCACGGAGAAGAAGGTCGAACGGGGAGAATTGGCGTCTCCGGGGCAGCCGTTGCTCAGGATGGAGAATCCCCAACAGCTTCGCCTTGAGGCGACCGTCGCCGAGAGAGACCTCCGGGCCGTGACGATCGGGGCGCCGGTTCCGGTCATCATCGATGCGCTCGGATCGATTTCCCTCAAGGGCATCGTCTCGCAAATTCTGCCCGCCGGCGATCCGCACACCCATACCTTCACCGTGAAAGCGGATCTTCCTGCCGCCGCGGGGTTGAAGTCCGGCATGTTCGGCCGTCTCCAACTCGAAACGGGACGGAGCCGGACGCTGCTGCTGCCCAAGTCGGCGTTCGTGGAACGGGGGGAACTTGCCGGTCTCTTCGTGGTCGGTAGCGACCAAGTGGCGCGCCTCCGATGGGTCAAGATCGGTCACACCCTGGAGCAAGGGATCGAGATTTTGGCCGGGGTGGATGCCGGTGAGCGAGTGGTGCTGGACGGATCGAAGGGCCGGGATGGCGCGCTGGTGCAGGACATGACGGCTGTGGCATTGCCGATGCCATAGGGACCGTCGATCCCGGAATGCGCGTTGCTCAACAGGTACTGATGATCGGCAAGCCGTCCGGGCGCCATGTGGCTTTCAACAGTGAACCGTGAGCGCTGAGCAATCACCATCGTCGTTTCGTCCTGGACGCCTCGGTGTATCCGGGCGCCTCGCCTCGTTTTTCGTCGGCAGCAAACTCACCCCGCTCGCCATCATCGCCATCCTTCTGCTGGGACTCTTCGCGGTGCTTCTGACGCCGCGTGAAGAAGAGCCGCAGATCGTCGTTCCCATGGCCGACGTGTGGCTGCCCTTTCCCGGCGCCTCCGCGAAGGTGGTGGAAGAGCAGCTCACCAAACCTATCGAACGCAAGTTGTCCGAGATCAGGACGGTGGAGTATGTGTACTCGATCTCCCGCCCCGGCGGAGCGCTCATCATCGTGAGGTTTTATGTCGGCGAGCCGATGGAGCAGAGTCTGGTGGATCTCTATGACAAATTGATGTCCAACCAGGACCTGCTCCCGCCGGGGGCCGAGCCATTTCAAGTGAAGCCGCGCGACGTGAACGACGTCCCGATCGTCACCCTCACGCTTTCGAGCGAGCGGTATACGGATTACCAGCTGCGTCTCCTGGGCGATCAGGTCTTGGAAGACGCGAAGAAGGTCGGCGGTACCGCGGGGGGGTTCGTGGTCGGAGGCCGCGGCCGTGAACTGCGCGTGCAGATCGATCCCTCACGTCTGAAAGCCTATGGCTTGACGCCATTGCGGGTCGCGAGTGTGATTCAAGGGGAGAACCTTGCCTTGCCGACGGGGCGTTTCGAAAGCCGGAACGAAAGTTTTCTCGTGGAGGCCGGCCGGTTCATCCGGTCGAAGGAGGATCTTGAAGGAGTGGTTGTCGGGGTTAACGACCAACGCCCCGTCTACCTGCGCCAGGTGGCCGAGGTGATCGACGGGCCGGCCGAGGCCGCGAGTTATGTGTGGCACGGGAAGAGGGATGATCGCGCATCGGCCGGCACGGAGGAAGTCCCGGCCGTGACCGTCGCCATTGCCAAACAAGCCGGCGTCAATGCCGTCACGGTTGCACGGGAGGTCATTCGAAAAGTCGACGAGCTGAAAGGATCCCTCATTCCTGCCGATGTGCAGGTCACGGTGACACGCGATTACGGCGAAACCGCCGACGAGAAGGCCAACGAGTTGCTGTGGCACCTGCTGATCGCGGTGGTGGCCGTCGTGGTCTTTCTCGGACTGACGCTGGGGCTCCGACCCGCGCTGGTGGTCTCGATTGCCATTCCTCTCACGCTCGCGCTCACATTGTTTGTGTCCATGCTGATCGGCTACAGCATCAACCGCGTCACCCTCTTTGCATTGATCTTTTCGATCGGGATCCTGGTGGACGATGCGATCGTGGTGGTGGAAAATACCTACCGACATCTCACGCTGCGTGCGCGACCGCACCGCGAAGCGTCGCTCGTGGCGGTGGACGAAGTCGGTAACCCGACGATCCTCGCCACTTTGACCGTGATTGCCGCGCTCCTGCCCATGGCGTTTGTGTCCGGCCTGATGGGGCCCTACATGCGGCCGATTCCGGTGAACGCTTCCATCGCGATGTTCGTGTCGCTCCTGGTCGCCTTCATCGTCATTCCCTGGTTCTGCCAGACCTGTTACCGGCCTGGTGTGCATATGGCCGGTGCCGAGTCGGAAGTCCTCGAAGGGAGCCGGACCTATCGCCTCTACCAGCGTGCGCTGGCGCCGGTGTTGTCCCATCCGGCGCGGGCCTACGTCCTGCTCGGTGTCGTCGGGCTGCTGCTGGCGGGCTCGCTGTTCTTGTTTTACACGCGCGGGGTAGTGGTCAAGATGCTCCCCTTCGACAACAAGAGCGAGCTTCAGCTGGTCATCGACATGCCGGAAGGGACGACGCTGGAGGAAACGGCCCGGGTGACAAAGACGTTGACCGAATACGTTCGCACGATTCCCGAGATGCGCGACTATCAAGCCTATGTCGGCACGGCGTCGCCGTTCAATTTTAACGGCCTCGTGAGACACTACTACCTGCGCGACCAGCCGCACGAAGCCGACATTCAGATCAACCTGGCGGCAAAGGAGCGGCGACAGGCGCAAAGCCATGACATCGCCCAGCGGATCCGTCCCGCGCTGCAGGCGATCGCCCGGCCTTATGACGCGAATGTCAAAGTGGTGGAGGTGCCTCCCGGTCCACCCGTGCAATCCGTGCTGGTCGCCGAGATCTACGGGCCGGAGTATGACCGGCAAATGGCCATTGCGCGGGACGTTCGCCGCCTCTTCGACACGACGGCCGGAGTGGTCGATGTCGACGATTACCTCGAAGCGGAGCAGACGAAGTATCTCCTCACCGTCGATCGGGCGAAGGCGGCACTGGCCGGGATTCCCTCGGAGGAGATCGTCAAGACCTTGCAGCTGGCTCTGGGCGGAGCCCACGCCGGACTGGTCCATCTTCCAAAGGAAAAGCGGCCGGTCCAGATCATGCTCCGCTTGCCGGCCACCGAACGCACCGGCCTGGAACATCTCGGCGAACTCTCGCTGCGGACCGCCACAGGCCACATGGTGCCATTATCCGAACTCATCCGCGTGGAACAAACCGTGCGGGAAAAGGCCATCTATCACAAGAATCAAAAACCGGTCGTCTACGTCATCGCGGATGTCGGTGGAGCAAGGGAGGAGAGGGGCGAGAGTCCGGTCTACGGCGTGATGGGGATCGGGAAGAAACTGGAACAACTGACTTTGCCGGAAGGGTATGTCCTCGCGCAGCACTATGCCGTGCAACCCTGGTCGGAGCAGCGTTATGCGATGAAGTGGGACGGTGAGTGGCACATCACCTATGAAACGTTTCGGGATATGGGCATCGCGTTCGCCGTCGCGCTGCTGTTGATCTATCTGCTGATCGTGGCGCAATTCCAATCGTTCCTGACCCCCGTCGTCATCATGGCGCCTATTCCGCTCACCTTGATCGGGATTCTTCCGGGCCACTGGCTCACCGGATCGTACTTCACCGCCACCTCGATGATTGGATTTATCGCCCTGGCGGGCATCATCGTGCGGAATTCGATTCTCTTGGTTGATTTTATTCAGCACCAGGAGGCCGGCGGCGTTCCGCTTCTGGAAGCCGTGATCCGTGCGGGCGCGATCAGAACCCGTCCCATTCTCTTGACTGCGGCGGCCTTGATGTCTGGATCCGATTTTTCAAGGGTTGGCCGTCTCGCTGTTGTTCGGCGTGGGCGCCTCGACGGTGCTGACGCTGGTTGTGATTCCCCTGCTCTATTACCTGTGGATCGGGGGTGCTCGGAGCGAACCGGCCTGCAACCTGCCGGATCGTGAGGCCACCGAACTGACGGCACAAGTCGCGCGCGAGCGATCGGGTTGAGCGGGGCGAAGTCCTGGTGATCTGTCGACTTCCGCTACAGCCCTTCGAACCTCCGCTGGGGCAGACCTCCACGATTAAGAGAGTCATGCAGCCTGTGATTCGCCGGCGATCCGCCCGTCCTGTTCACGAAGGCATGGATTCTGCTGTCGAGGGCTGAAGGGGCGTCATCCTTGCACATACAGAGACGATGGACTGTTGTATCGGAACGAGGGGACTTGTTGTTCACGGTAGAAAGGAGAACTTTGTGAGGCGGTTATTGCGACTGGTCTTCGTGGTCCAGGCCCTCTCTGTCTACATCGTGATGCAGGCGCTCCCTGGCTCGGCCGGCGAGCCGTCGTCGGAGATACCGCACCTGCGCTTGAGTCTGCACGAGGCGATTCAGGCGGCCATCGACAACAACGTCAATGTGCGTTTGCTGAAAGAGCGGATCGTGGCGGCGCAAGCGGCGGCTCATACGAGTCTCGGCGCACTCATGCCGAATGTCTCCGGCTACGTAAACGGACGCAATCAAACGGTCAACCTCGCTGCGTTCGGTATCCCTCAAAACAGCCTCAGTGCGCTCGGTGTTCCCGGGGGCGTAACGCAACCGTTCGAGGTGTATGATGCGCGTGCGAGTCTGGTACAGAATATTTTCAGCCTCAGTTTGATTCAACGTTGGCGGGCAGCGAAAATCGGCGTCGATGTGGCGGGGCTCGAAGCCGAAGTGACCAAGCGCGACGTGATGGCCACCGCGGGCCTTTTGTACATGGAAGCTTCTCGAGCGGAGGCTGCGGTCAAGGCCCGGCTGGCGGATCTCGAACTCAGTCAGCAACTGTTGAGGCTTGCGCAGGATCGAAAGCGGGCGGGCGTCGCCACCGGACTTGATGTCACGCGCGAGGAAGTGCAGCTCGAAAATACCCGCCAGCGACTGCTGGTAGCGCAAAACGATCATGAGAGCGCGAAGTTGAACCTCATCCGCGCTCTGGGCATCGATTTCAACGTGGCCGTGACGTTGACCGACGAGCTCACGCTCGCGAACGTCGAAGCTCAGACTCATGAAACGGCCCTCACCGCGGCGCGCGAGAATCGCGCGGAACTGAAGGCGCAGATCACCCGTCAAAAGCTCGCGTCCCTGAGTCTCAGCTCTGTGACGAGTGAACGTATACCCGCCTTGTCCTTGAACGGCGATTACGGGTGGATCGGCCTGAAACCGGATGAAGCCTTGGCGACACGATCGGTCGGGCTGATGCTCTCGGTTCCCATTTTTGACGGCGGACAACGGGAAGGACGGATTTCGGAGAGTCGAAGCCGCGTGCGCCAGGAATTGATCCGAATGAAG
>JAJONL010000159.1 GCA_021323395.1 Nitrospira sp. | reverse complement strand
GCGCATCGGCTGAAATCGAGCAGTGCGCAGCTCGGCGCCTTGGCCACCGCAGACTACTGCAGGGACTTGGAGACGCTGGGACGGCTGGCCCAGTTGGAGCGGGCTGAGTGCCTTCTGGAGCAACTCGGCCAATCTCATCACGCAGCCTGCGAGGCCATGACCGAAGAATTGCAGGCCCGTAAAGGACACTGACACGCTCGGCCTTCTCACAAGACCTCGCTCGATGCGATCGCTTCGAACTCTTCCTGCCTGTCGTCCGAAGCTTCACCCCACGCTTGCGAACTACGGCCAACCACGCTAGTCTGACCCCACGTATGGCGACCTACGCAATCGGTGATGTGCAAGGCTGTTATGCTTCCCTGCAGCAACTCACCTACACATTCAGCTTCAATCCTGGCTACGACCGCCTGTGGTTCGTGGGAGATCTGGTCAACCGTGGGCCGGGATCGCTCCAAGTCCTCAGATACGTCAAAAATCTCGGGCCTGCCGCCGTGACGGTTCTTGGCAATCACGACCTGTTCCTGCTGGCGGTCGCGGCGGGAGTGACCGCACTTCGCCGCAGCGACACGCTGGACCAGGTCTTGAAGGCTCCGGACAGGGATGAACTGATCAATTGGCTGAGGCAGCAGCCATTGCTCCATCGGGAAGAGCACTGGTTGATGGTCCATGCGGGGTTACTGCCGCAATGGACTGTTGAAGAGGCCCAACAACTGGCACAAGAGGCCGAGACGGCGCTCCGTGGGGAACACTTCACTGACACATTGCGCGGCCTCCACCCGAATGGTCATCTGCAGTGGACATCGGAGCTGGCCGGTCCCATCCGTGTCGCCGGTATCATGAACGTGTTGACCAGATTGAGGACCTGTTCGGTCTCGGGAGTGATGGAATCGTCCTTCTCGGGCCCCCCGGCACTCGCGCCGGATGGATTCTACCCCTGGTTTGATATTCCACTGCGGCGGAATGCGACCACCACCATCGTCATCGGGCATTGGGCGGCAATGGGCCTTCACATGACGCCGAATTTGCTGGCGTTGGACAGCGGCTGCGTGTACGGCCGCCAACTCACCGCGGTACGACTGGAAGACCGCAAGGTGTTTCAGGTCGCCTGCGAGGACAGTCGTGCCAGACAGTGACCATCCGGTCTCCCTCAAGCAGCCTCGCTACAGTACTCGGGGCTTTCCGATCTACCGCTTCCTTCCCGGACAGATGCCGCATCCACATCGCCACCCCGGCGGCCATTCCTATGGTCTTCAGGAACCACCCCCTCGCGCCTTCCTTGAGGAAGAGTGGTCCACTTCAGAAGATTATTTGTACGCGATCGATCTCTATAACTTCGCCTATTGGTGGGAATCACATGAGGTCTTCGAAGGACTGTGGCACGTCTGCGGACGTCGCACTTCAGCAGGCCACTTTTTCCAAGCCCTCATTCAGCTCGCCGCCGCCAACCTCAAACAGGTGCTTGGCCGTGAACGTGCCGTGAAGAATCTCGTGCAGCGAGGGCTGGAGCGCTTACAGAACGTTCCGCCCCGTTACATGGGCGTCGACACCGTCCGGCTTGCCGACCACTTCAGGCTGTGGATGAACAGCCGTCGAGATTCGCATGTGCTGATTCACTTGGGACTCGCCTCAAGCCATCAGAGGATGGCCAGAGCTGGCATCGAGGGTAGCGAGTCCGAGGCGACTAGAGCGGAAAGAAAAGGGCCTGAGTGAGAGGAAGATACATGTGAGCGACGGTCGAAGAGGAGAGATCAGATGTCCTCGACATGGCCCGTCAGTGATAACTTTCCGAATCGGAAGGGAATGTGCCTCGCTCAACCTCCTCTTTATACCGGCGGAGGGCTTCCAAGGCATCGGCCTTGAGATGCGCGTAGGGCTTAACGAATTTGGGCACGAAGTCGTCGAAGAGGCCGAGCAAGTCATACAACACCAGCACTTGACCGTCACAGTGTGGTCCAGCGCCGATGCCGATGGTGGGAATGGCGACTGCCTCGGTAATAGACTTCGCCAACTCGGCTGGAATAGCCTCGAGCACCATGGCCACGGCACCGGCCTCTTCCAGAGCCTTGGCGTCAGTGAGAAGTCGGTGGGCCTGGTCGCTTTCCTTCCCCTGGACCTTGAACCCGCCATATTGATGAACGGACTGGGGCGTCATGCCGAGATGGCCCACGACAGGGATGCCGATCCTCGCCATGGCCTCCACTCGATCAGTCATCACCTCTCCTCCCTCCAACTTCACGGCAGCCGCCCCTGCTTGGAGAAATCGTCCCGCATTGCGTAAGGCATCGTTCATACCGGCCTGATAGGACATGAACGGCATGTCTCCGATGACCAGCGATCGTTGGGCCGCTCCAGCGACGAGCTTGGTATGGTACAACATCTCGTCCATCGTGACCGACAGGGTGTTGGTCTTGCCCTGCACGACCACACCCAAAGAATCTCCCACCAGAATGACGTCGATCCCAGCTTGCTCAATGATGCGTGTGAACAGCGCGTCGTAGGCCGTCACCACCGTGATCTTTCGTCGGTCTCGCTTGCACTTCTGCAAGTCCGGAAGGGTCATCACCCGAGTTCCGCTTTCGTGAGAATCTCCGGCAGTCGTTCCGTCGCCTTGATCGCCATGATATGGACGCCATCGCAGTAGGGGCGCACGGCATTGATCGTTCGCACGGCAATTTCCACGCCCGCATCGAGCGCGCGTTTGTCGCCGGCTGAGCGCATTTCATCGATCATGTCCTGCGGCACACACACGCCCGGGATATTGGCATTCATGAATTCCGCCATCTTGGCGCTACGCAACAGAAGAATCCCCGCGAGCACCTTCACCTTGAAGGGACGCACCGCCTGCATAAAGGTCTTGAACTGGTCCGGCTGATAAATCGCCTGGGTCTGGAAGAAGTCGACGCCGGCGCGCACCTTCACTTCAAACTTCACCAGCATCGGACCCAGCGGATCGGCCTCCGGCGTAACCGCGCCGCCGATCATAAATGCGGTAGAACCATCAAGCTTATTGCCCGCATAGTCCTTGCCCTGATTGAGCCCCAGGACGAGTTGCATGACTTGCACTGAATCCAAGTCATACACCGGCTTGGCATCTTTATGGTCTCCGACCGTCGGATAGTCGCCTGTTAAACAGAGGATGTTCCGGATGCCGAGCATGTGGGCGCCCATCAAGTCCGATTGCATGGCAATTCGGTTGCGGTCCCGGCAGGTCAGCTGCATCACCGGGTCATGCCCCAACTCATACAGCACGCGGCAGACCGGTAAGGAGCCGGCTCGGACGATCGCCGCCGTATTGTCGGTGACATTGACTCCATGCACACGACCCACAAGCGTTTTGGCGCTCTCCACCACATGGGTCAGGTTCGTGCCCTTAGGCGGGTTATATTCCACTGTGACGGCAAATTGTCCCTGCGCCAAGACGTCTTTGAGTCGCCGCGGTTCTCGGGTCATCGGCATCTCCGATCCATATCGATTTCTCTCCAACTTCTCTTCTACCTTTTTGTGATAGCGGGTAGGTTATATACTCCTCATTGCGCGCATCCAACGAGAGCCTTCCCAAGCCGCGCGTTGTGCGAGCACCAGGAGCAAGTGGCCTGCCCGCTTCTATTTTATCCCCGCCATTCTCTTAGCAGATTCCACGGTATTGTCGAGCAACATCGCAATCGTCATTGGACCAACCCCGCCGGGAACCGGACTGATCCAACCGGCTTTTTTACTGACCGATTCGAAGTCGACATCCCCCACCACCTTGCCGTCGGGCAGGCGATTCGTTCCCACATCGATCACCACAGCTCCTTCACGCACCATGTCAGCGGTGACAAATTTAGCCTTTCCGATTGCCACCAGCAGCAGCTCGGCTTCACGACAGACAGCCGGCAAATCCTTGGTCTTCGAGTGGCAGATCGTGACGGTGGCATTGCGATGGAGCAACATGAGCGCTAGAGGTTTGCCGACAATGTTACTGCGGCCCAGCACCACGGCGCGCTTGCCCTCGATGGATACCCCTGTCGACTCGATCATCTTGATGACCCCTTTGGGCGTACAAGCTTCAAAGATAGGACTGCCTTCCACCAAACGACCAAAATTGTAGGGGTGGAACCCATCGGCGTCCTTCTGAGCGGAAACCGCGTCAAGCACGACCTTGCTATCGATATGTTTGGGAAGCGGCAGCTGAACGAGAATGCCATGGATCTTGGGGTCGGCATTTTTCTGCGAAATCAAGGTCAGCAGATCTGCCTGGGTCGTGTTGGCAGGCAATTTCGAATCGTCGATATAAATTCCTGCCGCATCGCAGGCCTTCTGTTTGCTTTTGACATAGAGATGCGAGGCAGGGTCATCGCCCACCAAAATGGTGGCCAGTCCCGGCTTCATGCCCGTTTTGGCCAACACGGCCGCGGACTCCTTGGCGAGCCCCTCCCGGACCTGTTGGGCCAATGCTTTCCCATCGATGATTCGTGCAGCCACAATATCCTCCCCCTGAGCTGACTTGATCACAAAAAGTCTGGGCACCATAGCAGGCAATTTTTCGACAAGTCAACGCTCCTTGACAGGGTCTCAGACCCTTGGCTACGATGCAACCACAGAATCCTCTGTGCGATATCCTCTTCCATGATTTCCACTACCAGTCTTCACAGAATGTTTGGTTGGGCGACCGGTCGGCGTTGCGTCGCGCTGGCGGTGGTACTGACCATTGGATTTCTCCACAGCTCATTTGCGTTGGCCCTTCAGGTCAGCGGATTGGAAGCCCCGCACAGCTTTCTCGCCGACCCCACAACGAATTCCTATTTTATTTCCAACATCAACGGGGATACCGACGCTCGCGACAATAACGGATTCATTACCAAACTCAGCGACGATGGCCGCATCACCGCCTTCAAGTTTATCGAGGGCGGGCGCGGGGACGTCACACTCCACGCGCCCAAAGGCATGGCGGTCGTCGATCAGGTGCTGTACGTCACGGACCTCGATACGCTCCACGCCTTCGACAAGACCACGGGGAAACCTCTTTCCACGGTCGTGCTGCCGCGTCCCGCCAATGCGAATCAGCCGCAGTCCCTCGTCGATGTGGCCGCCGACGGGAAAGGCCACCTCTATCTGGTCGACCAGCCCGGCAACGCCGTCTATCGCCTGGATCTCACGCCGGCGTTGACTCTCTCGCTCTATTTATCCGGCAACCACTTGGCCGGCCCCTCAGGAGTGGCCGTGCACCCCAAGACGGGACATGTCATCGTCGTCAGTTATGATTCCGGAAAAATATTCGACATCACGCCTGAAGGCACCCTCACAGAACTCGTCTCCAACGGCTTTTTCACCGCTCGCTTCCAGAATCTGAGCGGGGTGGATTTCGATCGCTGGGGGAGCATGTATGTCGCGGATGCGACCAAGGGAAAAATCTGGCGGATGGGGCCGAACAAGAAATTCCAAGTGATTGCCGAATATCTTCCGTCGCCCACGGACCTCGGCATCGACCGCGCAAACCACCTGATTCTCGTCCCCTACCAGGACTCAAACGCCGCCGAAGTCAATGGACTTGAATCGCCCCTGGCCTCATCTTCGGCCGACCGAGCGAAACGCACGCTGGCGGACTATGGATTCGTCGAACCGCAGAAATCAGAGAAGAAGGGGTCACCGGCCAAATGAGCCAATGCCTGTACTGTCACCAGCGCAAAGGAAAGCGATCCTGTCCGGCCCTCGGCGGTTTGATCTGCAGTCAATGTTGCGGAGAACATCGCCTGACCAGAATCTCATGCCCTCCCGACTGCGCCTATCTCGAAACGGGGAGCGATTACCAACAAAAGCGGCTCGGCGAACAATTCGCGCCGGTTCGACGGGAGCTCTATCGCCAACTCAGTATGGCGGGCGGCGAAAAGGCCGCGGCGCTGTTCAACCTGATCGAAGTCGTCACCTTCGGGTACTTTCATGACCGGCGCGACGGTCAGGACGCCGAGGTCATTGCGGCTATTCAGGCCCTTCGTCGAACCCTAAGCCCCTTGCATGTGCCATCGGCTCCCATGCCGGTGTTCGCGGAGCGACTCAAGAAGGAGTATGACACCTTCGCGAGGCAAAACCCCAAACAGATCGCCGATCTTGGATCCGCCCCTGAAATTCTGGATCGGGCGTTGACACTCATCGCCGAGTTTTCCGGCCAGGACTTCCAGTCACGCCGCTTTTTGAACGGCATGATCGGCTATGTCAAAACATTCCATCCCGAAATTGCCGAGCACTTGACCAAACAACAGGAAGCCGGCCGGATTGTGCTGCCCGGACAACTGACTCCCCCTGCCCAGGAGCCCTCACACGTGCATGGTCCCGAGTGCCATCTTCACCACCACTAGCCACGATTCTCCTTGGACCGGTAACCGGTCGGTGCACAACTCCTAAACTCAATTATCTCCAGCCGATTTTCTCGCTGCTCTCTCCCAGCCGTTTTCTTTAGTTCCATCCACTTTCTGCCGATACAGGCGGGCAGAACCTTCGTGACCGACAGCGTAGGACGAACCGCATTGCCCCAATTCCTTACACCTATGAAGCCCTTCCGGACGAATCACCGATCCTCGCAGATGGAAAGACCCTTGTTAAATCGGCTGGTGCCTCGCGACGCCCCGGCTTCCTTACAGGACGCAGGCTCGCATCTCATCCTGCAGCACTGGCCTGAAGAGGACGCAACGGGGTGGTTCACGAATACCGCGAGGGCAACTGTCTCGCATTGCGCGGAACAAGATTACAGAACGTCGCAGACCCGACCTGCTCATCAGTGCCACTTCACCCGTGGCCGGGCCATGGTCCGTACGACTTAAAAGGAGCATACGCCCATGCACGTCACGACATCCTGCATCAAGGCCGGAAATTCCTGCTTTCCTTCGAACCTTGCCGAGCTGGATTCTCCCGAAACCCTGCTGGTGTTATTTGGTTCACCGGGACTCATTGATGTACCGGAACGCATTCAGCGGGTTCTCGAGGCCTGCCCTCGTAGCCATGTCGTCGGGTGCTCGACAGCCGGAGAAATCCACGGCAGTGAGATCTGGGATGACAGCCTCGTGGCCGCCGCCGTGCGATTTGAAAAGACCTCCGTACGTACGGCACAGGCCGTCGTGCGCGACCCGCAGGATTCCTACACCGCCGGGACCTCGATTGCCTCACAGCTCAATCGACCTTCGCTGCGCGGGATCGTAGTCTTGTCAGATGGGCTCCATGTGAACGGGAGTGAACTGGTCAAGGGTCTGAACGATAGCCTAGGGGGAGCCGTCGTCATTACCGGCGGCCTGGCCGGCGACGGCACGCACTTCAAAAGGACCTGGGTCTTGAAAGACCGCACCCCGCACAGCGGCTATGTGACCGCCGTCGGGCTCTATGGCGACCACGTCCGCATCGGACATGGCTCGAAAGGGGGATGGGACAAGTTCGGTCCTGAACGGTTAGTCACCAAATCACAGGGCAATGTCCTCTATGAGCTTGATGGACGCCCGGCGCTGCACCTGTATAAAGAATATCTGGGCGACCGCGCGGCGGGTCTCCCCGCCACGGGCCTTCTTTTCCCGCTCGCGATCCGAACTTCCCCTTGTGACGGGAAAAGTTTGGTCCGCACCATCTTGGCCGTCGACGAAACCGCCCAATCCATGACGTTCGCCGGCGACATTCCCCAAGGCGTCTACGCGCAGCTCATGCGCGCGAATTTCGATCGATTGATTCAAGGCGCATCCGACGCCGCGACCCTGACGAAGAACGGCCACCCGGACACTCCGACCCTCTGCATCGCCATTAGTTGCGTCGGGCGCCGCTTGGTCCTCGGGGAACGAACGGAAGAAGAAACCGAAGCGGCACTCGACGTTCTCCCGAAGGGTTGCCACCAGGTCGGTTTCTATTCCTATGGCGAGATCTCTCCCTATGAGAGCGGCGTGTGTGACCTGCACAATCAAACGATGACATTGACGACCGTGGCAGAATCTTAATGGTTATGCATTCGCTGCTGGCGCGACAACTCAAACGCCTGGGGCTTGACGCTACCGCCCTCCCCTCGTCGCTCGACGCGTGGCAACAGCTGCTCGCACGAGTCCATCAAAGTTACGTTGAATCTGACCAGGGGCATGAACTGCTCGAACGCTCGATCGCGCTTTCCTCCACGGAGATGCAAGTCCTGAACGAGCAACTGCGCCGCACATCCGAGAGCCGGCTCACCGAGGAGCGCCGAAGGCCAGCGCCTCTGCGCGCACACCGAAGCCGAGGTGGTGGGCCGCCCCCTGCCTGCCATCATTTCCTTGTCATCAGGAACGAATCTCACAGAGCCGATCTTCACCCAGATCCTGTTGGAAGAAACCGCGCACGGCGACACCTTTCGAACGGACGACGGCCTGCTGACCACCACCGCCGGATACTCATTTCCCGTCTCCTACGTCTTGGCCCCCATCGTCCGAGAAAATCGCGTGGCGGGAGCGGTGCTCGTGTTTCGCGACATCACCGATCGGAAACAGGCGGAAGACGCACGCTACCGTACCGAAACGATGTTACGGCGACACCAAGCTGCCCTTCTCGACCTGACGCGCAACACGGTCCTTCAAAGCGGCCTGTTGGAGCAGGCGCTGAAAGAAATCACGCGAGCCGCTGCCGCGACGCTGGATGTGGGCCGCGCCAGTCTCTGGCTCTTAAGCGAGGACCATAGTGTTCTCGAGTGCAAAGACCTCTACGAATTGACGCGCGATCGACACTCGTCCGGTGCTGAATTGCAGGCCATGGCCTTCCCCCGCTATTTCCGAGAGCTGCGGTCGCACCGCATTATCGACGCGGCCGACGCCCAGACGGATCCTCGCACGTCCGAATTCACTGACGGCTATCTCGTGCCTTTCGGCATCGGTGCCATGTTGGATATCCCGATTCGTTTCAAGGGGAAACTCGTGGGCGTGCTCTGTCACGAACATATCGGCCCTCCTCGGTCCTGGATGCTGGAGGAGCAGCAGTTCGGCCACGCGATCGCCTCCCTGGTGTCCCTCTCTTTGGAAGCAGCCGAGCGCCTCCACGCTGAGCGAGCTCTGCGCAAGAGCGAAGGACGGACCAGGTTGGTTATCGACACCGCCATCAGCGGAGTGATCGGCATGGACGACAAGGGCGACATCACGGACTGGAATGCTCAGGCCGAACAGATTTTCGGATGGAAACGCCACGAGGCGATCGGCCGCGCGATGGTCGACACCATCATTCCATCCGCGTACCGTGAGGCCCACCAACGCGGCCTGGAACGGTTTCTCAGAACCGGTGAGGGGCCCGTCTTGAACAAACGAGTGGAAGTGACGGCGCTACGCCGCGACGGCGTGGAATTCCCCATCGAGCTGGCCATTACCCCGCTCCGCCTCGAGAATACCTACACCTTCACGGCATTCGTGGTGGACATCACCGAACGGAAGCGAGCGGAGGAAGCGCTCCGTACAAGCGAGGAGCGCTTGGCCATGACTGTACAGGGGTCGCAGATAGGAATTTGGGACTGGAACGTGGCGACAAATGCGGTCTATCTCTCCTCGCAGTGGAAACATCACCTCGGCTACGACGATTCAACCCTCACGAACGACTTTGAAACCTGGAACTCCCGGATTCATGAGGATGACCGGGGACGCACACTTGAGACTCTTCAGGCTGTCCTCACCGGCGCCATGAATCAATTCGAGTACGAACATCGTCTTCGGCATCGCGATGGCTCGTACCGATGGATCCTTTCCCGCGGGAGCGTCATCCGAGACAGCCAAGGCAAGCCATTCCGCATGGTCGGTATCCACATCGATACGACGGATCGGAAACGCACCGAGGGTGAACTCCGCGCGGCGAAAGAGGCCGCCGAGGCGGCCAATAAGGCCAAGAGCGAGTTCCTGGCGAATATGAGCCATGAGATTCGCACCCCCATGAACGGCGTCCTTGGTACAACCGAGCTTCTGCTCCACACCGACCTCACGGACAAACAGCGGCATCTCGCTTCCACCGTTCATCGTTCAGGGCGCACCCTGCTCGCGATCATCAACGACATTCTGGATTTTTCGAAGATCGAGGCGGGCAAACTGGAATTAGAATCGGTCGGTTTTAATCTGTCCCAGGTGCTGTCGGAATCGTTGGAGCTGTTCGTTGAAGCGGCGCGACGAAAACAACTTCGGCTGGTTCAACACCTAGGCGACGGTGTGCCGTTGTATCTCAAGGGTGACCCGGTCCGCTTCCGGCAGATCCTCATGAACCTTCTCAGCAATGCGATCAAGTTTACCGAGACCGGCACCGTCTCACTGGGCACCGAGTTGGTGGAAGGCACGGCGAGTCAGGTTCTGTTGCGGCTTGCCGTGACTGACAGCGGCATCGGCATTTCAGCTGCGGCCAAGTCACGGATTTTTGATGCCTTTTCACAGGCTGACGGCTCCACCACCAGGCGATACGGCGGGACCGGTCTCGGCCTCTCCATTGCCAAACAGTTGGTCGCACTCATGGGTGGGGCCATTACGGTGGACAGCACTCCCGGAAAAGGCTCCACATTCTCCTTTACGGTGCGGTTGGATCGGCAACCTCTCGGAGTTCCATTACCCATCGGAGGCGCGCCTTCTGCACAGTTGTCCACGCTCTATCCTACGCTTGATCACGTCGGAGGAGAGCCCTTTCCACCTTCATCCTCCACAACGGCCGAAACGCCGCCCCCCATCGGACGAGTCCTGCTGGCGGAAGACAGCCCGGTTAATCGCGAGGTGGCGGTCGGCATGTTGGAAGTACTCGGGTTCGAAGTGGAAGTGGCGGAGAACGGACGGCAAGCCGTGACGGCGGCGGGAGGTGATCGTATCGACCTCATTTTGATGGACTGTCAAATGCCTGAGATGGACGGGCTCACGGCAACCGAAACCATCCGTCAGCTCGAGATCGCGTCGGGACGATGTCGGCTTCCTATCATCGCCTTGACTGCACACGCCATGCAGGGGGATCGGGACCAATGCCTCGCGGCCGGCATGGATGACTATCTGACCAAACCCTATTCCCAAGTACAGCTGCGCGAAATAGTGCTCAAGTGGATGCCGAAAAAA
>JAJONL010000158.1 GCA_021323395.1 Nitrospira sp. | reverse complement strand
AACGCCATCGCAACTGCTGGGGGATGAACGCCCCGCGGCCTAATTCATTTCCTTTCAAGAACTCCACCGCACGACAAGCCGCCATCGGCTCCTCGACCAACCAGCCCCGCACCCGTTCGCCGAGGATCGTTTCGACGGCCCGATCCAGTCCCGGCGGGATGACCAGCCATTCCGCCAGCGCCTCTCGAACCCCCTCACAAGTTTTCAGCGCAGTGCCTTCTTCCTCACCTTCTCTGCCGTATCCCATTTCTTCGCGCACCACGCCTTGCAAAGCGCCGAGTCGCGATTCCACCCCGGCAACATCTTCTGAGAGCCGGACGATATCGCGATCCAATCCGACGATCTGCGCACCGAGCCCCTCAATGCGCTCGATCGCCGCCTGGCGTTCGGCCATGAGACCCTGAATACGTTGACCGGCCTCTTCGCGCTGCGCCGTGAGAAGATGTCGCTGTTCATCCAACGCGGTGACCTGCTCCGTCAGGACCTCTCGCTCACGCGAAACCCGCTCCGAGCGGGCGGCCGTTTCCTGCTGCCGGGTGGTCAGTTGCGTGAGGCTCTGCTCCGTGTTGGCCACCAGCACCGCAAGATTCAGGACATCCCGTCGGGCACGCTCTTCCTCCGCCACCGTGGCTGCCCGCTGTCCGGCCAGCGCTTTGGTTTCGGCGTCCAGCTGCTGAAACTGCGCCTCCTGCTCAACGATATCCTCTTCTAATTGCAGCAGCATCGCCCGAAGCGCTTCGATCTCAGCGCGCGCCTCCGCTTGAGCCGACGCCAGACGGTCCAATTCCTGCGCCGCCTGAATGCGTTGCCGTTCAAACAATTCCGTGCGATTCCGTTCAACTTCCGCCGCCGTCAGGGCCTGCGACTGGCGCTGTTCCGTGCCGGCCAATGTCTCACGCACCCGGGAGATCGCCTCCGCCGCGTCGTTCATCCGGAACCGGATCGCTTCCTGCTCCGAGTCCAGGCGGGCTTGTTCGGTCACCTGTTCGGCTTCCTGCGATTCGACCTCGCGCGCTTCTCGATCAACGGCTTCAAGGTCGGCATGCATCGCGCGAAAGTCGCGGGACAAGAGTTCGATCTCCAGGCCGCGCGCTTCCTGCTGCAAGGTTTGGTAGGAGCGGGCCTGGCGGGCTTGGCGTTCGAGTGAATTCAGCTGCTTCTTCACCTCTGCCACAATGTCGCGCACGCGCAGCATGTTCTGCTGAGTCGACTCGAGCTTGCGGAGGGCTTCGGCCTTTTGTTTCTTGTAGCGAACTATGCCGGCCGTTTCTTCGATCAGTTCCCGGCGGTCTTGCGGTGAGGCCTGGAGGATCTGCTCGATCCGGCCCTGCTCGATGACGGTATGGCCTTTGGACCCTGCCCTCGTTTCGATCAGGACGTTGCGAATATCCTTGAGCCGGCAGGCGGTCTTGTTAATGAGATATTCACTGTCGCCATTTCGATAAAGTCGCCGAGTAATCATCAATTCCTGGTACTCGCTGAGCTGGCTCGGCAGCCCCGAAATCGCATCCAACCGCAATTCGCCCAGCCCGCCGATGACCAGCGAGACCTCCACCAGCCCCAACGGTTTCCGCACCTCGGTGCCGTTGAAGATGACATCTTCCATGCGTTCGCTCCGAAGCGTTTTGGTGCTTTGCTCGCCCAGCACCCAGAGGATGGAATCCACGACGTTGCTCTTGCCGCTGCCGTTCGGACCGACAATGGCCGTGATGCCTTTCGGAAATTGAATCTTCGCTTCTGCGAATGACTTGAAGCCGAGCATTTCCAAGGACTTCAGATACACCGGCTACCTCCAGAGCAAGAGGGTTGGATGGCGGAGTTCAGCGATAAAATGCAGATCTTCTATCACAGGGATTTAATCAAAGCAAAGAAAAATACCTGATATAGGGGACGCTACACAGCGCCCCCCAACATATGGAGAAGGTGAGCATGGGGGATAAAAAAGGACGGCGCCCGGCGAACCTAGTTCGCCGAGGCCGAAGCACGCGAAGCCGATTCGATCGTGACCAGTTCTTTCGGCAGGAGAAACTCGACATCTTCCTCGATCACGGTCAGCTCTTCGACTTCTTCAGAGGATCCAAGACGCTTCAGATAGGCCACCACTTCGGTGACCAACACTTCCGGGGCAGAGGCCCCGGCCGACAGCCCCACACTTTTGGCATCCTTCAACCAATCCGGGTTGATGTCCGATGCGGCATCGATGAGATAGGACGGAATGCCGCAATGTTCTCCCAGTTCGCGCAGGCGATTCGAGTTCGAGCTGTTCGGCGAACCAATGACGAGGATGACATCGACCAGCTTCGACAGCGACTTGACCGCGTTCTGCCGATTCTGGGTGGCGTAGCAAATATCTTCCTGATGCGGGCCCTTGATATTGGGAAATCGCAAGTGCAAGGCATCGACGATATCCCGACATTCATCGACGCTCAGCGTGGTCTGGGTCACATAGGACAGATTCTGCGTCTTTTCGACATGCAGCTTTTCCACATCCTCCACAGAAGAGACCAGGTGGAATTTGTCCGGAATTTGGCCCAGCGTCCCAATCACTTCCGGGTGCCCCGCATGGCCGATGAGAATCAATTCATAGCCTTGCGTATAATCGCGATTGACTTCGTTGTGAACCTTGATGACCAGCGGACAGGTGGCATCGATCACATGGAGACGGCGGCTCTGTGCTTCTTCCCACACCGACTTCGCCACGCCGTGGGCGCTGAAGATCACCACGGATCCCTCCGGCACTTCGTTCAATTCCTCCACGAACACGGCACCCTTATGCCGAAGCGAATTGACAACATGGCGGCTGTGGACGATCTCATGGCGCACATAAATCGGCGCCCCATATTTCTTCAGCGAGAGATCGACGATATCGATCGCGCGGTCCACACCTGCGCAAAATCCACGAGGATTGGCTAAATAGATCTTCATTACCGGTCTTTCCCTCTCACGATCATGGGGGGACCGCGTTCGGTCCGCCGGGGGAGTGATTGGTTTCACTGCCTGGTCACCTTACGTCAGACCCGCCCTTGTCGTCAACAGATTCGTCCCGCGCCTCCCTCGCGACAAGCTTGAGGCCACTGGCCCGTTGTGGGAGAATCCATCCATGTCACCTCCCTCAACCAACCACAAAAAAATTCTGATTGTCGAAGATGAGAAGGACATCCTCCAACTCGTCAAACTCTACCTCGAAAAGGAAGGCTTCCGCACCGTCTCCGCGATGACCGGGACGGAGGGACTTCGGCAGGTCAAGGCTGAGCATCCCGACCTCATCGTCCTCGACCTCATGTTACCCGAAATGGACGGACTGGAAGTCTGCAAGCGGATCCGGCTGAATCAGGATACGGCGCTCCTCCCCATTCTCATGTTGACCGCCAAGGCGGAAGAATCGGACACGGTGATCGGTCTCGAATTAGGAGCCGACGACTATGTGACCAAACCCTTCAGTCCGAAGGCCCTGGTGGCCCGGGTCAAAGCCCTGCTCCGTCGCCTGGAACGAAATGCAAACAGCCCCCAGACGCAATATCAGTATGGCTCCCTCCTCATGGATCTCTCTCGGCATGAAGTCCGGCTTGAGGGGAAGGAAGTCATGCTCACGGCTAAAGAGTTCGGCCTGTTGGAACACCTGCTGCGCAACGTGGGTCGCGTGCTCACCCGCGACATACTGCTCAATGCCGTCTGGGGCTATGACTACTATGGCACGACCCGCACCGTTGATGTCCATGTGCGTCGGCTGAAACAAAAAATTCCGCTCCTGAACGACGCCATCATTTCGGTCAAATCACTCGGATACAAACTTCGCGAAGCCGACATACCGGCATGAACCTCGGCATCCGGTGGAAAGTCGCCCTGGGCACGCTTGCGGCCGTCATCGTCGGCCTCATCGCCGCAGGTTGGCTGGTCATTCGTTCGGTCGAACGCACCGAACTCGATCGTATCGCCGACACGTTGGAGGCCCGAAGCGGCCTCGCTGTCATGTCACTCCGACCCCTGTTCGATCAGTCCGGTCAAACTGTCCCCCCGGCTGTGTTGCACGCCACCGTCCGTGAACTCAGTCACCATGCTCGGGTACGCGTCACCATCATCCGGCAAGATGGTACCGTGCTGTCCGACAGCGCCGTCCCCACCGAAGGCCTCGCTGCCGTCGACAACCATCTTTCACGTCCTGAAGTGGCGCAAGCCCTGGCAACAGGACGGGGCGTGGATATCCGGGCCAGCCACACCACGAGAGAACGTACCTACTATGTCGCGCGACTGCTGTCCGAACTCGGCACCCAACATCCAGGCATTCCGGTGATCCGACTCGGATTACCGTTGACCGCGATCGAGGAGCGGGTGGGGCACATCCAGCGTGATTTGGCAGCGGCGTTCGGGGTGGCTTTTCTGATCGCCATGGTATTGAGCCTGTGGGTGTCGCGCAATCTCACCAAACCCTTGTCGGAAATGGCGGCGGCCGCCCGCCAGCTCGCCGGCGGAACTCCCGGCGTGCGCCTGGTGGTCGCCTCGACGGACGAGGTCGGGCTGCTCGCGCAGACGCTCAACCAGATGACCGACCAGTTGGAGACGAAAATCAAGGAGGTCTCCGACGACCGGGCGCAACTCCTGGCCATGTTGATCGCGATGGTCGAGGGCGTCATGGTGCTGGACTATCGCGGCACGGTGGTCCAGGTGAATCCCGCGCTGGAACGGATGTTCGCCTTGGGACTCACGGAATCACGGGGACGTCACTATGCAGAGCTTATCCGGCACGAAGGCCTCAACACGATCGTGGCTTCGGTGCTGCAGACCCGTTCGGG
>JAJONL010000041.1 GCA_021323395.1 Nitrospira sp. | reverse complement strand
GGCCGGGCAGCAGCTTCTCGCCGCCGCGGCAATCGTTGCTCGTGCCCTCTGCTCCCTATGCGCATCACCATCAGTCCCCGCCATTACTCACACCTGCGGGCGTGCCTGCGAAGGTAGGAGACATCGTCAGCATTCCGACGCCGCGAAGCGTGCCATCGGTGCCGCCGCAGTTTTCAGCTCCGTCCACGCAGTACCAGTTACATCCCTCTCATTTCTGGCGACCAAGCCCACCTAACATTCACACTGCACCTTCGGTCCCGCCACGTGCTTCCGTGAATTCCGGTCAAGGTGGCGGGCAGGGAAGACATTTCGGGGGCGGCGGCCATTCCGGAGGGTCGCGCTTCGGCGGCGGCCATCGTGGCCGCTAGCCCTGCTCGCTGGCGGTCCCGAGGTCAAGGACGTCCTTAGAGAAATAAGTAATCCTTCATTACTGTTTTAGTGAGAGGCCTCGGGACGAATGTCTGAATGTCGACGTGGTCAGGATCGGGGCTGTGCGGGGGTGTTTTTGGCCTTTGCCATCATCTTGCAATAGGAGCAGGTGTCGGCAGTGGTGGGTTGACCACAAGAGAGGCAGGGAGTGAGGGTTCGCTGATCTTTTTCCGCCATGGTTTCAGGCGCTGACTCCGGCTTGGTTTGCTTGTCCAGGAAGCCCCAGTAGAAACGCTGCTTGGTGCCGGGCGATTCCGTTTCCAGCCGGTTGAGGACCTCCTTGTAAAGAAGCATCTTCGACCCCTTGGCCATCGGGCATTCTTCCACAATGTAGTCGATGCGATTGACCACTGCGTAGGCGGCGATTTCGCGTTCGGACAACCGGCAGAGTGGTTTTACTTTCTTGGCAAACCCTTCCACGGATGCGGGCAAGGTCGGACTTTGTTTGTCCAGATACTCTTCCTGCCAGTGCAACACATTGCCTAATAGACGCGCCACCGCCGCGCGATTGAACTGATAGCGCTTGATCGTGCCGCAAGTCGAGCAGGTCGGCCGGTGCAGGATGTTGGCCAGCTCACGAATGCCGGCCCCGGCTTCTTGTTCGACGACATGGACGAGCAGGGTCGCGCCATGGGCCGCGGCCACCGTCTCGGCATAATGCTGCACTTTTCGATGCGACTCTTCGGAGTAGCTGCCGATGCCGAGATTCACGTAGAGCGCGTCGGCGCGATATCCGAGCTTGAGGAGGATATGCCACAGCGCGAGGCTATCTTTGCCGCCGGAGACTGCGACGAGGATGCGATCGTCAGGCTTGAACATGGCGAACGATTTAATGGCGCGCGCGACCTGTTCGTGCACAAAGGTTGTGAAGCAGCCTTTGCAGAAGGCGGCATTGTGCCGCGGAAGGCTGATGGCGGCTTTCGTTTTACACTTTCCGCAATTCATGAATATCCGTACAGCGTGAGAGGGTGGGAGGGATCCTGCAGCAATCAGCCGCCGGAAATGACCGGCCGGATTTCGATCTGATCGGCATCGGCGAGCATTTCGTCTTCCGTGACGAGGTCGTCTCCGCGGATCACCAGATGCGCCTCGATCACGAGATTCAGTTCGCGCAGCACTTCTTTGGTGCGCTTGGGGCCTTTGATTTCGACTTGGCGTTGCGGATGACTCAGTTGGACGATCATGCCGCGATGATACGGCTGACTTATGCGGGATTGCAAATTAGTAAAATCGTAGGGCCGATGCAGCAGGAAGTATTCAATCTGCAGGGCAAGGTTCGAGTGGTACTGGATCTGCGGGTAGAGGGACACCGAAGCAGGCAGCTGAGTGATTGTTATCTAATCCCCTGGACGATCTGGAATACTAAGAGTCCGACCACGCCAAGAAACAGGAGCGCCGATACCAGCGCAAGGCGCTTGAACTTTCTGTTCTTGAGATCCAGTTCGCTAAAGAGCGATTCTTTCCATGCGAGGTTGGGCTCCTTCACGATCGCCTCCTACCTTCCCCGGTGAATTCAGCCTCCCTCCCTTTGTGAGAAGGCTTGCGGGAAAAATACAATCAGAAGAGATGCAAGCTATGCAAACCATCGTCCGGGGAGTGCGATTTTTATACGCTCGCCCAGGGGACGATTGCAAGTGGGTTGACCAGACAAATTATGCCAATTCCTTAGTGATTTGTCCGAGAAGAAAATGAGGTTGAATCGAGGTGGTCAAATCGGCAGATGAGGATGAGGCACCCTTTCTATCCTAGTGGAACGCAGCGGAGCGACGGTCAGATGGCGGCGTCTCGGAGTGACTTGGCCGATTCTTCCGGCGAGACGGGATTGATATAAAAGCCGGTGCCCCATTCAAATCCCGCGACTTGGGTGAGCTTGGGAATGATCTCGATATGCCAATGATAAAACTCTCCCGTTTTTTCGTGCAGCGGCGAGCTGTGCAATATGAAGTTATAGGCCGGTCGAGCCAGCACCGCATTCATTCGCCGCAACGCCTCCCCGAGGATCGATGCCAGAAATTCGAACTGAGAGCGCTGGCTCTCTTCGAAGTGGCCGGCATGACGTTTGGGAAGAATCCACATTTCGAACGGAAAGCGTGGAGCGTAAGGAGTCAAACACAGAAATTCCGGGTTTTCCAGCACCACCCGCACGCCTTCAGCTGATTCCTGGCGGATGATGTCGCAGTAGATACAGCGCTCCTTCTGCTGGAAATGGAGCCGGCAGCCGTCTATCTCTTCGAGCACGCTGGTGGGGACGACCGGCAAGGCGATGAGCTGGGAGTGGCTGTGTTCCAAGGTGGCGCCTGCCGCAGCGCCCTGGTTCTTGAAGATGAGGATATATCGAAATCGAAGATCTTTCTTGAGGTCCAGAATGCGGTCGCGGTAGGCCCAGAGGACGTCTTCCACCCGTTTCGCGGGGAGGTCGGCCAAGCTGTCCTTGTGGTTGGTGGTTTCGATGATGACTTCGTGGGCGCCGATTCCGTTCATCCGGTCGTAAAGCCCGAGCCCTTCGCGGCCCATATCCCCTTCCACATGCAAGGCGGGGAATTTATTCGGGATGACTCGCACCGTCCAGTTGGGACTATCGGGACCCGAGGCGTGCGGCCGGTAGGCGAGGATTTCTCTCGGCGTCAGCCGTTCCTGGCCAGGACAAAAGGGGCACAGGGCGGAAGTGGTGCGCGAAGGAGCAGGGATGTGCAGGTCATGGGGGCGCCCGTTCCGTTCGGTGGACACAATCACCCAGCGGCCGACGATCGGGTCTCTGCGTAACTCAGGCATCGAGTCTCCTTCAGGTCGATTGGTGATCGGGTGATCGAGAGAGGTGATCCTGGAGAAAAATTCTGCACGACTGCGTCACGACGGCACTCGATCACCAGATGCTGCGTTCTTCTACACTCTCCACATCGTCGCTTCGAACTCTTCGCCTGGCCGGTGGAAGGTGACCGGATTATGATGGGGATACCGCGCGATTTCCATCCGGTGTTCCGACACCGTCACCGTCAGCCGTAGTTCATGGCCGACTTCGATGTCGAGGTCCTTGAACGGCACCGCCAGCTCCAAAATCTTGCGCCGGCAGATCGTGCCGTACGATCCCACCTCACGATAGGCGCCGGCCTCCTCTGCCCGAGCGAGCAGAAAGGTGTCGGTTCCGGCGGGCGCAAGGGCGAAGGACAGTCTGTATTGCTGAATCCCCGATCCGACGTGAAGGTCCACGGCGCAGTCCTCTTGACGTGTCTGGGACCGGTCATCGAAATCCAGCCGGAGATACAGGCGCTCATGGTCGAAGCCGAACAAAATGGCGGTGAACAGTCCTTCAGACTTCCACATCGCGCCGAGGGGCGGGGTGGGATTGATGGCCCCGGCTCCGCGCCATTCAAAAAAGTTCGATATGAAGCCATCGATGGTGGGGGAGATGAACGCCAGCGGAAGCTGGGCCGCTTCCAGTCCCTGCGCGCCGCGGGCTTCAACCAACGGCTGGTTCAAGATGTCAGGAGGTGTCATTCCGGCATAGGTCCAAACGTTGCGGAGGTGCGTCCGAAACAGGCGATCGAATTCCTGTTTATAGTCGGTATCGAAGTCATCGCCATACCACCAAAACCAGTCGCTCCCTTCGGCGGCATAGAGTTCGCTCCAGGCCGCGCGCGCCTGCTCCTGGGTGAGTGCAGGCGTCAGGTCGACAAGCCTCGCCCGCGTGTGCTGCAGAAGATCCCAGCCGCGATTGTCTTCGTGATGTCCGATCCAAATTTTGAAGTCTTGGTTGATCCAGGAACCGGAATGCAGGTGATCGAGGCGTTGGGTTGGCGGGGTGGTCGCGAGCGCCCGGCTGACGGTCTCCATCTGGACGCGGATGCCGTGGCCGAGATGGAGCCCATCCTGTCCGAAGGCGCGAAACAGGAGCGAAAGGAATCGTTCGCCCCCGTCATGGTAATGCTCCCAGGGATTTTCGCCATCCAAGATCACGGCGACGATGCCTTGCTCCAACGGAATATCATGCGCCAGGCCTCGCACGCGCCGAAGCACATCGTCGGCGGCGGATTCCGGCGTGGTCTTATGGTAGACGAATCCGAACGCGTCGGAAATATCCCGATCGCGAAACAGCATCGTGAGCGGATGGTCCGTCCCCCCCACCTGGTAGGGCTGATAAAGGTGATAATGCCGGTTCCAGGCGTGATTCCCGATCTGGAGCGATCGGTAGAGGTTGCCTTCGTCCGTCGCCAACCAACGGACACCGGCTTTCTCCAACATCGGCAACATCTCCGGACAGACTGATCCTTCTGAGGGCCACAGCCCGACAGGCGCTTGGCCGAAGGTCTTGGTATGGTACTCAATGGCCAGTCGAATCTGCGCCTCGGCATCAGCCGGCGCATGAAATCGAGCCGGAAGCGGCAGATCCGGTCTGGCCCGTCGCGTGAATTCCGTGTCGATGACGAGCGGCAGGATCGGATGGAAGAACGGCGTGGTGGTCAGTTCGATTTGGCCTCGATCCTGAAGCGCCTTGTACATGGGAACGATTTGCCTGATCGCCGTCTGCTGGAGGGCCAGGACCTCCTGTTTGTCTTCTTCCGTGAACCCGCGATTTTTTCTCCGTAACTCTACCAGTCGGGGAAACTGATGTAGGCTCCCATACCCGAACCAGGCGAGGTTGTGCCACACTTGCAGGTCGAGAAATTCCTGGGGTGAAAACTGTTTGGCCAGCCGATTCAAGTCCTGTCCGTGCACGTCGAGGCCACGCTTCGCCAGCAGTTCTTGATACCGAGGAAAGGGGCGCACCATCGTGGCCCAGTTGGCCGAAAAGAAATGGCGAATCAGGAAGGCCTTTTCCTCCGGGCTGAGGTCGGCTGCCGGGCGTTGAGCATATTCCAGAAAGAGGTCGCGAACCCGGCCGGTGGAGAATTCTTCGAGCTGTAGCAACAGCGAGGGGGTGAAATTGAACGTCGAGCGCGCCTGCGGAAACTTGTCGAGGAGGAAGGCCATGTCGTAGTAGGCCTTCGTCGCATGGAGCCGGACCCAGGGCATACTGGCGGATCCCATAATCGGGTCCGTGTAGTACGGCTGGTGCATGTGCCAGAGAAAGCAGAGCTGAATGGTTTTCATCAGGAAGTTTCTTGCAGACTCGGGGGCAGTATGTCATAGGGGTAAAAGGGTTGCAATGAATCTGCGGCATTGCACCGTGGATGGAAACTATTGCAACCGTGTCCTCGTCGCAGGACGCGAACAGTGAGGAGCGAGAGACATGGCAGCGGAACCGACCATCACCCCGAGCGTGCGCCTCGACAGTCTCAACGCCGACGGTTCGACGTTACATTATTGGGTTCCGGTCGGACTGTATGCCGCGCTGATCTTCGGCGGATCTTCCATTTCGCATCCGCCGGAGGTTGTCGCCTCAATCCTGAAAGAAGTGTCGGATAAGGCCCTGCACGTGAGCGAGTACGCTATTCTGGGCGCCTTGGCCTATCGTGCCTGTCGGCATGCGGCAGGGCGCTGGGTGGCGCGTCATGCCCTGATTGTGGCGGCGACGGGATGTTCGCTGTACGGTCTGAGCGATGAGGTGCATCAACTCTTCGTACCGTTTCGGGAGGGAGATCCGCTGGACTTGGTCGCGGATACGACGGGCGCCCTGTTGGGAGCTTGGGCCTGGCGATGGAAGGAATGGCGCAATCCTGAGGTTCCAGAGCGGTCTTAGGTCCCTAAGGCCGTCATTTCATCATTCAATCCCCATTCAGGTAACCCCCGCGGTATTCTTCCGATCCTTCCCATTTTCGACGCTGCGCGAAAGCCACCTGGCTCGCCGTCGGCGATTTTTCTACATTGGACGCAGCGTAACGCCCGGATCCATACATGGCCTCCGGAGTCCACCGTGTCAATATAGAGGTCTGCAACGAGGTAGCCTTGACAGCTGGAACAGATCATCGAAGCCCGGTGGTCGGCGCGAGCTATTGCCTTCGGCGCTCTGGAGTTCCCGCCGGAATGCGTCTGGGCCATAGGTCATCTCCTGAGCCTGGCGTGATGATGAATCTGCCTTGAGGTTATGACGTGGGATAAAGCAAGTAGAGTGCCTGCCGACAAGACTGGTCGACCACCGATCGGTGTTCGTGAGCAGGCGTGATTGAGGAGAGCAAGGTCTGTGGTGTCGGATCTCAGTGCGATCCTGTGTCATTGAGAGAAAGGTGAACGCCATCCGCAGGGTGTGAACAAGGTGGCGTGCGTTGGCGTCACTGTAGGCCGCAGGCACCAAGATGGTCGGTCTCAGGACCCTTCGAAGTTGAAACGAGTCGGTCAGTCACGCCTCCCTGGGATGGTCGCTTGTAGTACAGAGCGGGAAATTTTTGCCGCTGCCTCCTTTCCTGTCCCGGTTTATTACCAGGCATAAGCTTCCGGGGCGGCGCCTCCGGGGCCGGGGAACATCTCGTCCAGCGCCTTGAGCTGGTCCGGCCCCATCGTCAATTTCAGACTCTGCATGGCGCTGGTGAGTTGCTCCATTGTGCGAGGACCGATGATGGGGGACGTCACCACCGGTTGGTGCAACAGCCATGCGAGCGCCACGGCGGCCGGCGTGGACTGCAGTGTCGTGCAGAGTTTTTCGTACGCTTCGAGTTTCGTGCGACGGGTCTCGATGTCCTTGCGGACGTCTTCATCCGCCCGCCGACCGGTGGCGCTCGGAGTCAAGGCCCCACCCAGTACCCCGCGGGCCAGCGGGCTCCAGGGAATGAGGCCGATTCCATAGGCTTGGCAGGCCGGAATCACTTCAAGCTCGATCGTGCGTTCGAGGAGATTATAGAGGCTCTGCTCGGAGACGAGTCCGAGAAAATGGCGCGACTTCGCGAGTTCCTGGGCTTGGGCAATGTGCCAGCCCGCGAAATTGCTGCTGCCGATGTAGAGCACTTTGCCCTCTCGATAGAGTTGCTCCATGGCTTGCCAGATTTCCTCCCAGGGGCAGTCACGATCGATGTGATGCATCTGGTAGAGATCGATATGGTCTGTCTGCAGGCGGCGAAGGCTGTCTTCGCAGGCGCGCTTGATATGAAAGGCCGACAACCGGGACTGGTTCGGCCAGTCACCCATGCGGCCATACACCTTGGTGGCCAACACGATCTTGTTGCGCCGTCCGCCGCCTTGCGCCAGCCAACGCCCGACGATCTGTTCCGTGACGCCTTCGCCGACCTTCCACCCATACACATTGGCGCTGTCAAAGAAGTTGATGCCGAGTTCCAGCGCCTGATCCATGATGGCGAAGCTGTCTGGTTCGGAGGTGTGCGGCCCGAAGTTCATCGTGCCGAGACAGAGACGGCTGACGCGGACTCCTGAACGACCGAGGTGAACGTACTGCATGGGCGCCTCCTGTAAGTAGATGATCAGGATACCGGCTCAGGATAGGAGCATACAACCTGCGATGTGCGGAGCGGAGTCTGTCCGAGTAATCCTTCGTTGCGAGGCGAAGGAGCTGCGGTGGATGCGAGGCCGCAGGCTCGAAAAAACCGGAAGCGTATTCGCTGGAACACGTGCAGGATTGTTTCGGGCCAGAACGACGCAGACGGCTGCAGATCATGTGCGGCCGTAGAATGGCATTACTCGGACAGATTCCTAGCATGCAGCAGGTGAGTTTCTGCTGGCAGTTCAAAACGGTTTGGCTATAATGCCGTACGTATGACGACGACCAATCCTGCCGCGCCGGCCACGCCGCTTGCACCTCCCGACTCTTCCAGAATCGCGGAGACCGTCGTGAACCAGTTGCCGTTTCGTGGCGAATTCGCCGCCCTGACCGCGCTCGCGGGGGATGCGTCCAATCGCCGATATTTTAGGATCACCCTGAAGGGCATGCCCTCGTCGCTGATTCTCATGCAGCTGGCCGATCCGGAGGGCTTTAAAAAATCGGAAGAAGCGGTCAGCGGGGCCTCCGCTCTGATCACGGAACTCCCCTTCACCAACGTGCTCACGCACCTCTCCCGCACCGGCGTGACGGTACCCCGGTTGGAGTATTACGATCGCGAAGCCGGCCTGCTGTATTTGGAGGATTTCGGCGATCTGACGCTGGCGGAAGCCTGTCGTCATGCTGATCGCACCAAGGTGGAAACTCTTTACCGGCGGGCGATCGATCAACTGGTGCAGTTCCAGGTGAGGGGAACGGCTGTGCCTGAACCGCGCTGCATCGCCTTTCACCGGCGCTTCGATGTGCCGCTGCTCATGTGGGAATTCGACCATTTCCTGGAATATGGCATCACCGCCCGCTTGGGAAAGCCGATGGCTCCGGCCGATGACGCGGCGATCCGGGGTGAGTTCCAGCGCATCGCTGAGCTGCTGGCGGGGCAATCGCAAGTATTTGTCCATCGCGATTACCATTCGCGCAACCTCATGGTGGATGGATCGCGAATCGGCATTATCGATTTTCAAGACGCCTTGATGGGACCGGCCACCTACGATCTGGCCTCGCTGTTGAAAGATGCCTACATCGAGTTGGACGAGGCGGTCGTGGACGGGTTGATCGACTACTTCCTCGACGGTCTTGCCGCCCATGGGCAAGGTTGGGCAGACCGGGCGGGGTTTCGACGCCTATTCGACCTCACCAGCATTCAGCGAAACCTGAAGGCCGCAGGCCGGTTTGTCTATATCGACCAAGTCAAACACAATCCCAAATTTCTTGCCGATATCCCTCGCGTCTTAGGGTACGTGAAGCGCAATCTTTCCAAATACCCCGAGCTGGCCAAGCTGCGGGAGCACCTCACGCCGTACGTCGCTGAACTACGATAACTCCGGGCTACAAGCCAGCGCCTTGTTATGAAAGCCATGATTCTCGCAGCGGGCTTCGGAACCCGGTTGAGGCCCCTCACCGACGTGACGCCGAAGCCGCTGTTGCCGGTCGCCGGCACTCCCATGATCGTCTGGAATCTGCTGCTCCTGAAGCGTCACGGCATTCAGGACGTGGTGATCAATCTCCATCATCTGGGGACGATGATCGAGGAGGCCTTGGGCGACGGCGCCCGTTTTGGAATGCGGATCACCTATTCGCGCGAGCCAGTGATTCTTGGCACCGGGGGCGGGATCAAGCAGGTTGAACAATGGTTCAATGGCGAGCCGGCGTTGATGCTCAACGGCGACACCTTGTTTGAGTTGGACCTCACGGCGCTGATCGCATTTCATCACGCTCACGACGCGGCGGCCACCTTGGTGCTGCGTGACGATCCGGAGGCAACGCGCTGGGGACTGGTCGAGGTGACTGATCAGTCCGAGGTGATACGGATTACCGGTCGCGGCCTTCCCCGGTCAGCGCCGACGCGCGCGCGTATGTTTGCCGGTATCCATATTCTGCACCCACGTCTTTTGCGTTACCTGCCGGTCGGCATGCAATGCTCGATCATCGATGCCTATGTGCAGGGCATTCAGGACGGGGAACGGATCATGGGATACGATTTTGACGGCTTTTGGAGTGATGTCGGCACGCCGGAACATTATGCGCAAGTACAGCAGGATGCTGCGGCGGGTTTGCTCAGTCTAGCAGCGCGGCAATCCGATTGTTCCGTGTAACAGGAGGCTCAAAAAGGCTGTCCAGCAATGCGAGAACGAAGCTGGCGGGCTTTTTCAGCCTCCTGTGCATTTAGCCGTCGGCGTTGGGTTTCCGCTGCTTAATCAAGCGGGCAAGGTAGGTTCGTTGGAGGTCAAGAAACTCCGCGGCCTTGGTCTGATTGCCCGCCGCCCGTTCCAATGCGCGATCGATGATATAGGCGCTGTGCGCTTCCATGGATTCATGGTAGGTGAGGTTTATGTAGGGAAGGGCGTTGTCCGCCGGTCCTTTCCCGGTCGTTTCATCTGGGGCCAGGGCCAGAAAATCCGGTTCGATCACGTCGCTTGGGCTAAGTACCACCGCGCGTGAGAGGACGTTATCGAGTTCTCTGATGTTGCCGGGCCACGGATAATGGGTCAGTGCCGTACGGGCAGCCGGGCTGAGCGTGACCCCCGGACGTTTGGACTCATACGCGTGCCGTTTGAGAAAAAATTCGGCGAGCCTCGGAATGTCTTCGCTGCGATCCCGTAATGGCGGGAGCGTAAAACTCACGACATTCAGCCGGAAGAACAGGTCCTCTCGGAATTGACCGGCTTTCACCGCCTGTTTGAGATCCTTGTTGGTGGCCGCCACGAAGCGAATGTTGACGGACACCGGCCGCGTCCCGCCGACCCGTTGGAACTCCCTGTCTTGCAGCACGCGGAGCAGTTTGGCCTGTAACGGCAAGGGCATGTCCCCGATTTCGTCCAGAAACACGGTTCCTCCCTCCGCCATTTCCAGCTTGCCTTTTTGCATGCGGTCCGCGCCGGTATAGGCGCCTCGTTCATGACCAAACAGTTCGTTCTCGAGCAAGGTCTCGGTGAGCGCCACGCAATTGATCACGACCATGGGCATGCTCTGGCGCGGGCTCCACTGGTGAATAGAACGGGCAAAGAGTTCCTTGCCCGTTCCGCTCTCACCGAGCAGGAGAATACTGGCGTCCGAATTGGCGGCGCGTTGCGCCGATTCGATAATTGCCTTGATCTTCTGGCTGTCTCCGACAATGGTGGCGTACCGGTTTTGCACGTCGGACTTGAGGGCGGCCACTTGCCGCTTCAACGAATCCCGCTCCAACGCCTTTTGAATCACGATCAGCAGGTGGTCTTTTTCGAGAGGCTTCGTCAAAAAGTCGTAGGCGCCTTGACGCATGGCTTCGACCGCATCCGGAATCGTGCCCGCGGCGGTCATGACAATCACCGGGATGTCGTCGATCTGCTTGTTCTGCGCCATGCGCTTCAGCACGTCCATGCCCTTGAGGCGCGGCAAATAGAGGTCGAGAAGCACGAGGTTCGGCGAGTCTTGCTCGATGAGTTCGAGGCCGCGTTGACCATCCCCGGCGGTGATCGTTCGATAGCCGCTGGCATCGAGCCGATCTTGCAACATCGTGACAATGTCCTGATCGTCATCGACAATCAACACTTTGGCCTTCGTAGGGGGTGCGCTCATTCCATAGCCCTCACGCTTTGGCGCGGCTCATCCTTCCATCACATTCATGACCAACCCGGTCAGCGGTTTAGGAAAAAAGTAGGTCGACTTGTGAGGCATCCGTTCGCCCGCCGAGGCCACGGCCTGGACCTCCGCGACTCTGGTCGGATTCAGCAACAATGCGGCGGTGCCGGTGCCCTGCCGCACCCAGTTCAACGCCTCGTGATCGTCCTTCGAATAGAGGATCGCTTCTTGTTCTGACTGTGTCGAGCAGAGCGTGGCGATGACATGCTGCTGCAGGAGTGACACGTCCAACCGATCACGCGGCGAGGTCGCTCCTGATGGTCGATGCGCGGCTTTCAAGGCGAGCAGGTAATACTGCGGATCATTCCGGAGCGCCAGACCAAAGACTGGCATGGTCTGCCCGCGGCTGCGCAAGGTGTCGATGAACTGCCCGCGCGCCTGCGGTTCGTTGGACGGCTGGAAGGGGAAGGGCGTCACGTCAAAGAGCGACTCAAGCCTGCGCAGCAATTCCGAGGGGGCCGGCACCGGTGTGGTCAGGACCCGATGCGTCGGCAACACGGTCAACCCTTTGTCCTCCAGGCTGGCGAACAGCATCAGCACATTGTCGTAGGGCTGGGGCGTGGCAGGTGCGGCTGGCAGCTGCCGTCTGGCGCGGCGATAGTTCAGGGCCGTCTCATACCGGTGATGGCCGTCGGCGATGAAGAGCTGTTTGGTGTTCATGATCTGGACGACCTTGTCCAATACCGTCTTATCGGTGACGCTCCAGAGTCGTTGCCGGAAACCTTCGTCGTCCTGAAAGTCGATACGAGGCTTTTCCGCGGCAATGGATTGTTCGATCAGTGTCAGAATTTCATTCCCGGGGTCCGAATACAGCGAAATAATCGGGCTGAAGTTGGCCCGACAGGCTTCCAGGAGATTGAGCCGGTCGGTTTTAGCCGCTGCGCGGGTATTCTCGTGCGGATAAATCTTTCCCGAGCCGAATTCTTCCAATTCCACCGTCGATAGGAAGCCCTTGAACAGCTTCGTCGGAGTGCCTGGCGCCGAGTAGGGCGGGTGGTATTCGATGGTGTGGTAATAGATGGCCGGCTGGGAGTCTCGTCGCAACGCTCCCGAGTTCAACCACTCCTTGAGCGCCACCGCGGCGCGGGTATATTTGTTGTTCGACGCGCTGTCTCCCGGTTGTTCGTATCCGAGTTCCAGGCGTATCACATTGTTCGGATGTCTGTCATGCAGGGTCTTCTGTAAGGTAGGGTCGATGATGTCGTAGGGAGGCGCGACCACCTGGCGAACATCGCCGACGGTCGAAGGGTTATAGAGGGTGCCGTGAAAGGGAATGACGTGTGCCATGCGGGTTCCTATCCTTTTCTCTCGTGGGTGCGGGGTGGTCCTGTCCGTCCGGCGGTGGGGCCGGTGTGGTCGCTGAACGACGGTGCTGTCTCAGCGGAACATAGGCGTTGTGAAACCGAACGGCGGTAATTCAGCGGTCGCGAGTGACCATGTAATCAGCGGCGATAGACAGGGCACGCTTCGCGGTATTGTCGTGGAAGAGGTCGAGATCGCGTTTGGCGGCCGCGACGAAGGCGCGTGCCCGCTCCATGGCGTATGCGATGGACCCACATTCCTGCATCAAGGTGACGATGCGGCGGAGTTCTTCATCGGTCAGGGTCCTCGTCTCCATGCGATCTTTGATCAACTGCCGATCCTGCTCCGAGCAATGCTGCAAGAGATGCAGCAGCGGCAACGTGGCCTTCCCCTGCCGCAGGTCCTGCCCAAGTGCCTTGCCCAGGTGCTCGCCGTTGGCGGCATAGTCCAGCGTATCGTCCGCCAATTGAAACGCAATACCCAGCCGCTGACCGAACCGGAACAGCACCTCTTGTAATTCTTCCGTCGCCCCGCCGACGATCGCGCCGATTTTGCAGGAGGCCGCAATCAATCCGGCCGTCTTATGTTCGATGATGCGGAGATACTCCGGTTCCGGCATCAAGGGATTGCCGTTGTAATACAACTGCAGAACCTCGCCTTCAGCCATCTTCCGGCAGGCTTCGGAGAGCGCCTCGTTGATGCCTTGATTGCGGAAGTCGACGATCTGGCAGATCGCGCGTGAATAGAGATAGTCTCCGACGAGAATGCTGATCTGGTTGCCCCAGACTTTGCTCGCGGTCCGACGGCCTCGACGCAAGTCCGCTTCATCGACCACGTCGTCGTGCAAGAGGGTCGCCGTATGGATGAATTCGACCAGGCTGCCGAGGGCTTGATGGTCACGACCGGCATACCCGCAGAGATGAGCGCTCAGCAGGACGAAAAGAGGACGGACGCGTTTGCCGCCACTGTTGAGAATGTGAGCGGCCACCGTATTGACGAGGGCGACGCTGGAATCGAGATTTTTTCGGATCTGCTCTTCGACCCCCTCCAGCTCTTCGCGATACACATCCCACACATCGGCCATGCTGTGGAGCGTGAGGGTGGTCGGTCCATTCGACATGGGGCGGATAGTAGGGCAGGAAACTCTACTAAGTCAAGCACCGGTCGATCGATTGTCACTGATCGCGACGCCGTTCTCTTGACAGTTTCACGACCCATCCAGTAAGGTGACTTCTCATTTATTTTCCCAAGCAGTGGTAGCAGTTACCGTGATCGTTTGCCGGCGTGAACGTCCCTCTGCGGGACCTTATTTCCCCAGGTCAATTACCTGCCTGCTAGACGAGAATACGTGCCATGAATATACCAGGGCTTCCTCCCAAACAGGGGTTATACGATCCTCAGCATGAAAAAGATTCATGCGGGGTCGGTTTTGTCGTCGACATCAAGGGGCACAAGTCGCACCGTATTGTGCAGCAGGGTCTGCAGGTATTGGAAAACCTCGCTCATCGCGGAGCGCAAGGCTGCGATCCTTGCACCGGTGATGGCGTCGGTATCCTGCTGCAGGTCCCGCACGAGTTCTTCAAGCGCGTCACCAAGGATGTCGGCATCAAGCTGCCCGGCGCAGGCGAGTATGGCGTGGGCATGCTGTTCTTGCCGCCCGATGCCGATGCCAGAAAACAGTGCGAAACCGTGTTTGCCCGCGTCATCAAGGATGAAGGCGCCAAGCTCCTCGGCTGGCGTGACGTGCCCGTCAAGAGTGACGCCATCGGCGATCTGGCGCGCACTACCGAACCCTTTATGCGGCAGGTGTTCATCGCGCGAGGGATCTTTACGGACGAAGAATTCGAACGGCGGTTATACGTCATCCGAAAATGTGTCGAACGGGCCATCCGCGAATCCGCGATCGAAGGACGGGAATACTTTTATATCTCGAGCCTGTCCAGCAACACCATCGTCTACAAAGGACTGCTGCTTCCGCATCAGATTCCGCAGTACTACCAAGACCTCTCCGACAGCAACCTGAAGAGCGCCCTCGCGCTCGTGCATGCGCGCTTCAGCACGAACACCTTTCCCACGTGGCCCCTGGCCCATCCCTATCGGTACATTTGCCACAACGGCGAGATCAATACGCTGAAGGGCAATGTCAATTGGATGCGCGCCAGGCAAGGACGGCTGAACACCGAGCTGTTCGGCGAGGACATGCAGAAGCTCTTTCCCATCGTCTACGAGAATCAGAGCGACTCGGCCTGTCTCGACAATGCGCTGGAATTCCTGGTCCTCGGCGGGCGATCGCTGCCGCACGCCATGATGATGTTGATTCCCGAGCCGTGGGTGGCCAACCCGCAGATGGATTTGGACCGTCGCGGATTCTACGAGTACCACGCGGCGATGCAAGAGCCCTGGGACGGACCGGCGGCCGTCTGTTTTACCGACGGCAAGCTGATCGGCGCGACCTTGGATCGAAACGGACTCCGTCCCTGTCGCTATCAGGTGACGACCGACGGTTTGGTGGTGCTGGCTTCTGAAGCGGGTGTGTTGCCGGTGGACCCGCAGCGGATACGCCTCAAGGGCCGCTTGATGCCGGGCCGCATGTTCCTGGTCGACACCGAACAGGGCCGTATCATCGATGACGAGGAAGTGAAGGCGGATATCGTCCAGCGTAAGCCCTATCGCTCCTGGGTCGCGCAATATCGGATTTCACTCGATGAGTTGCCGGACCCGATCAACGTGCCGCAGCCGGACCATCCCACGATCCGGCAGCGCCAGCAGGCGTTCGGGTACACCGTCGAAGAGCTGAAGATGGTCATCACTCCCATGGTGGTGGAAGGCCAGGAAGCCATCTCGTCCATGGGAACCGACACGCCGCTCGCCGTATTGTCTGATCGGCCGCAGCTGCTGTTCAAGTACTTCAAGCAATTGTTTGCGCAGGTGACCAATCCGCCGATCGATCCGATCCGCGAAGAACTCGTCATGTCGCTCACGACCAGCATCGGCCCGAAACCGAACCTCATGGATGAGAATCCGGAATCGTGCCGGCGCATCCGGGTCAAACAGCCGATTTTGACGAATGCCGATCTCCAGAAGATCCGCGAGATCAACGACCCCAATTTCAAGAGCAAGACGCTGAAGATGTTGTTTCGCGTGGCAGAAGGGCCGGAAGGCCTGGGGGCGGCGGTGGATAATCTGTGCGAACAGGCCTCGCAGGCGATTCGCGAAGGGTATAAATTTCTGATCCTCAGCGATCGCGGCGTGAACGAAGATTATGCGCCGATTCCTAGTCTGCTTGGAGTGGCGGCGGTGCACCATCATCTGGTTCGCGAATGCACCCGAACCGAAGTCGGGCTGACCGTCGAAACCGGCGAGCCGCGTGACGTGCACCATTTTGCCTGCCTCATCGGCTTCGGAGCCGGGACGGTGAATCCCTACTTGCTGTTCGAGTCACTCGTGGATATGGAGCGTGACGGCTATTTCCCGGAGGGGCTGGACGCCTCGACGGCGGAAGGCAAATTCATCAAGGCGATCAATAAGGGTCTGTTGAAGATTTTCTCGAAAATGGGAATTTCCACCGTCCAGTCCTACTGCGGCGCGCAGATATTTGAAGCGATCGGCCTTAACCATGAATTGGTCGATCGCTATTTTACCGGCACTCCGTCGCGGTTGGAAGGAATCAGCATTCACGAGATCGGTGAAGAATCGCTGCGGCGGCATCGCGTGGCCTATGAGCCGGCGCCGATCCGGCAACTCGATTTCGGCGGCGAAATTCACTATCGCGTTCAGGGGGAACATCACAATTGGAATCCTGACACGATCTATAAGCTCCAGCATGCGACCCAAAACAACGATCCCAAGACCTTCGCCGAGTTCTCGCAACTCGTAAACGACGAGAGCAAGCGGCGGTCGAACCTGCGCGGACTGCTCGACTTCAAGTTCTTGTCCGAGGCGATTCCGCTGGAAGAAGTGGAATCGGCGAAGGACATCGTGAAGCGCTTTACCACGGGCGCCATGTCGTTCGGCTCGATCAGTAAAGAAGCGCACGAAACGCTGGCAATCGCCATGAACCGATTGGGCGCCAAGAGCAACACGGGTGAGGGGGGCGAAGATCCGGAACGGTTTGAGCCGCTTCTGAACGGTGATTCGAGAAACAGTTATATCAAGCAGGTCGCCTCCGCGCGGTTCGGGGTCACGAACCATTACCTCGTGAACGCCAAAGAATTGCAGATCAAGATGGCGCAGGGGGCGAAGCCCGGCGAAGGGGGTCAGTTGCCGGGCCACAAAGTGGATGAGAACATTGCGCGGCTCCGGTACGCCACGCCGGGCGTGCAGCTCATTTCTCCTCCCCCGCACCACGATATTTACTCCATTGAAGATCTGGCACAGTTGATTTTTGACTTGAAGAACGCCAACTCTGAAGCCGCCGTCTCCGTCAAGCTGGTCTCGGAAGTGGGTGTCGGCACGGTGGCGGCCGGCGTAGCGAAGGCCCATGCGGACAAGGTGTTGATCAGCGGGGATTCCGGCGGAACCGGCGCCTCTCCCTTGTCCTCCATCAAGTATGCCGGGATTCCATGGGAACTGGGGTTGGCGGAGACCCATCAGACGCTCGTGCTCAACGACCTACGCGGACGCATCCGAGTCGAAACCGACGGCCAGATGAAAACCGGACGGGACGTTGCGATCGCCGCGCTTCTGGGCGCGGAAGAATATGGGTTTGCGACGGCGCCGCTCATCGTCGAAGGCTGCATCATGATGCGGAAGTGCCACCTCAATACCTGTCCCGTTGGGATCGCGACTCAGGACCCCGTCTTGCGCAAGAGGTTCACCGGGCAGCCGGACCATGTCGTCAATTTCTTCTTCTTCATTGCCGAAGAGCTTCGACAGATCATGGCCAAGCTAGGGTTTCGCACCATCAATGAGATGGTCGGGCGCGTGGACAAACTCAAGATTCAGAAGGCCCTGGACCATTGGAAGGCGAAGGGCCTCGATCTGTCCCCGCTGCTCAGGATGCCTGAGGTCGGTCCGGATGTTCCGCGCTACTGTGTGCAGAAACAGGACCACGGCATCGCGGATATCTTGGATCGCAAGCTCATTGAATTGTGCCGACCGGCGATCGAGCGCGGCGAAAAAGTGACGCTGGACCTGCCGATTCGAAATCTCAACCGTACCGTCGGGACGATGCTGTCCAGCAGGATTGCGAAAAAGTATGGGTTAGAGGGGTTGCCAGCCGACACCATCACGATCAAGTTCAATGGGTCAGCCGGACAATCGTTCGGGGCGTTTCTCTCGCGCGGCATTACGTTGATCCTCGAAGGTGAGTCGAACGACTATATCGGCAAGGGTCTGTCTGGCGGCAAGATCATCGTCTATCCGCCGAAGAACGCGATTTATACGCCGGAGGAAACCATCCTCGTCGGGAACACTTCGCTCTATGGCGGCACGCAAGGCGAAGCCTACTTCTATGGCATGGCGGGGGAACGGTTTGCCGTGCGGAACAGCGGCGTGCGAGCGGTCGTCGAAGGAACCGGTGATCACGGTTGCGAATACATGACCGGCGGGGTCGTGGCGGTGTTGGGTAGAACGGGGAGAAATTTTGCGGCCGGCATGTCGGGAGGAGTCGCCTTTGTGCTGAATGAGTTGGATAAGTTCCAGTCGCGCTGCAATCTCGGCATGGTCGAATTGGAGTCGGTCACGACCGACGACGATAAGAAACTGCTGCACGACATGATCACATCGCACTTCCTTTACACCGGTAGCCGGAATGCGAAACGTATTCTCGATGCCTGGGAGATCATCTTGCCGAAGTTTGTGAAGGTCATGCCGATTGATTACAAGCGGGTGCTGGCGGAGCGCAAGGCGGCCGCCGCCAAGGTGGCTAAATAAACGTGAAACGTGAAGCGTATCTCGTGAAGCGCGTGACC
>JAJONL010000157.1 GCA_021323395.1 Nitrospira sp. | reverse complement strand
ATCCGCCTGGGAGACACCGTCCTGCTGCAACAGTCTCCCCCCATCACGCAGTTCAAGTTCGGGAACCGGTCGGCCGAAACGATGTTGAACGTCCGTGACGGAGAAACCATCGTGTTGGGAGGCCTCTTGCAGGAGGAAGACCGCCGAACCAAAATCACGATTCCCTGGATCGGCGACATCCCTTTTCTGGGCGCTCTGTTGAGTTCGTTCAAGACGCAGCGGGTCACGACCGAAGTCATCCTCACGATTACGCCGCACATCATGAATTCAGTCCGCTTGCCCGGACCCCAGGGGCAGGCGTTCTGGTCGGGAACGGAGTCCGTATATTCCACCTCGCCCTTATTTGCCATGCAGCCGAAGAAAGTGTCGGCGCGAACCGCGCTGCCCACTGATTCCATGAGCCTGCTCCCCAAAAGCACCTCAAAGAAATCAAAGGGAGAAGCGTCGGTCACGGAAGTGATGCCGACCGACTTACAATTGTCCATGCAGCCGGCGGACGCCGTCGTGCAGGTGGGCAAAGAATTCCGCCTCGATGTCATGGGAAAACACGTGCTGGGTTTGGAGACGGAGACGTTTGTCCTGGACTTTGATCCTCAGGTTCTCGAGTTTCGGGACGCGGCACAAGGTGAAGTGTTGGGTACCGAGGCCGGGAAAGCCGCGGTCGCCGTGGCGCCACACGCTACTGATGGCGTGGTCGAGTTGCGCCTTCACCGGTCCACGAGCGCGACCAAGGATGAAGGGCGTCTCTTGAGGCTGACATTCCTTGCAAGAGCTCCGGGCGTGTCGTCCGTCCATCTGATGGGAGCGAAACATGCAGGCGTCGAGGGTCCGGAAGAAGAGGCGGAAGCTAAGGGAGTGGTGAGAGTGCGGTGAAGCAGTCCGGTGTCACGCTGCTCGAATTGCTCGTCACCCTGACCATACTCACCATCCTCGCATCGGTCGCGCTGCCGTTCACCAAGGTGTCCTCCAAACGCAGTAAGGAAATAGAACTGCGGCAGAATCTTCGGGTGATTCGAACAGCGATCGACGCCTTCCGTCTCGAATGGTCGCGCGACGGCGACACCTTGACCGGCCCTGCCTGCGTAAAGAATCGGTTGAGCTGTAAGGATGTCACCGGCCCTTTCGGCTATCCCAAGTCACTGGACGTGTTATTGGGAGTCAAACTGACGGGCGAGCAAGCCAACGTGCGGGGAACGGCGATCAAGCGGTATCTGCGTTCAATTCCCGCGGATCCCATGACGGGGGCTACCGACTGGCGCTTGCGCTGTTACCGAGATCCTCCCAGCGTCAAAGATTGGTGCGGAGAAGACGTGTACGATGTCGCGAGTCAGAGTCAAGAACTGGCATTGGATGGAACCAAGTACCGAGAGTGGTAGTGGTGTCTGGCCGGGTTCGTCATCGAAGGGTTTCACCATTATTGAATTGATGATTGTGGTGACGATCGTCGGGATCCTCGCCACCCTGGCGGTTCCGTCCTACCATGCCGCCATCGTCAAGGCCAAGGAAGGGGCGCTTCGGCAGGACTTGTTTTCATTGCGGGATGTGATCGATCAGCATCGGGCCGACAAGGGAAAATATCCCGAAACTATTCAGGCGCTCGTATCGGCCGGCTATCTTCGACGGGTTCCGACGGATCCCATTACCGGGGCCACCTCATCGTGGCAGGAAATGGTCGATCAAGGAGAAGGCGGCATGGTCGATGTATTTTCCGGGTCCGACCTCGTCGGTACCAATGGAATTCCCTATAACCAATGGTAATGATATGAACAGCGTGATCCAACCAGACATCTCCATCCGTCGAAAAATTCCCGCTTTACAAGTCGCCTGTTGGATGGCGAGTGTGTTGCTCGTCTCCCTATGGGGCGCATGCGCGCGACTGGAGCCGATTGCCGACGCGAACCCTTCCGACTTGCAGGTGGCAGCAGATTCTCTCAAAATGGCGGTGCGCGAGGCGCAGCGTACGGCTTTGGATGATGCCAAGCAAATCATTGAATTGCAGCGTGAGGAATTAGCCTCCGCCCGCGTGGAACGGGAACGGGTGGCTCAAGCCCTTCGCCCGCCGCATGGCCGGCTCCATCAGCCCGCGTCCATGATGCCTTACCAAGGGAAAATGGCCGTGCCTGGCGCGGAGGGGGCTATACCGGCTTCGACCGGGCTGCGCGAAAAATCGTTCGCACTGCCGCTTCCCAAGGATGAGGAGTTCATGGTTGAACCTTCTCCTGGCCCGACCGAGAGCGCACCGATGTCAGATGACTTGATGCTGGGGCCAGCCACCGGGCCGGAAGTCGTTCCTGTGGCCCCGGTTCGAACGGTGGTCATCCAGGACGGAGACACCCTTTGGCGTCTGTCGCGCCGTCATAAGGTGAGTCTTGACGCCCTTCGATCGTTCAATGGTCTGCCGAATAATTTCATTGTGACGGGTCGAACGCTCCGATTGCCGGAGCCTCGCGCACATCAGACGGACTCACAGATGTTCATCGACGCACCTGTTCGATAAGCGTCGTGAACTGCTGTGAGATATGTCGTCCCTAACGATTCCATGGCTGTGTATGCTTACAGAGCGGCGCGCGCGGACGGCACCACCTTCGAAGGGCACATTGAGGGTGAGGATGAACAACTCGTGCGCGCCAAGCTGGAGTCCGACGGGCTCTTGGTGTTTCGCCTCGCCAAGCGCGGAGCCGGCTTTGGCCTGCCGGGGTTTACGGCGGGGCGGTGGGGCAAACTTCCCCTTCAAGATTTCCTCGTCTTCAATCAAGAGCTGCTGGCGTTAATCAAGGCCGGATTGCCGGTCTTACGGGTCTGGGATCTTCTCATCGACCGCACCCAACGGGCTCCCTTCCGAGAAGCGCTCAAGGCCGTGCGGCAAGACATTCGCGGAGGGGCCTCGGCCTCGGAAGCCCTGGCCAAACATTCCACCTACTTTTCGGATCTGTACCTCGCCACGATTCGTGCCGGTGAGCAGTCGGGGAATTTGTCGGAGGTATTACAACGGTACATTACCTATCTCAAGCTGATGATCGCCCTGCGCCAGAAGGTGACCAAGGCGCTGGCCTATCCGGCCTTCCTGGTGGTAGTCGGCATCGCGGTGGTGGGATTTTTGTTGAGCTATGTCATGCCGACCTTCGTCTCGGTATACGGGGAGTCGTCGGCCAATTTGCCGACTCCGACCCGCGTGCTGATCGCGGCGATCCATATCGGGGGGGCGCAACTCGTTCCGGTGGCGCTGGTGATCGCGGTGGCGACCATCATGGGGCGAACGTGGTATCAAACTGCGGCCGGTCGATTGGCCGTGGATCGACAGTTGCTGCGTTTGCCGCTCCTGGGGATGATTCTGGTGGAGCACCAGACTATCCAGTTGACCCGCACGCTGGCCACGGTGCTGGCCGGTGGCACGCCGTTAGTGGAAGCGCTTGAAACCGCCCGCGGCGCCGTGTCCAACCGATTCGTCTCGCGAGGACTGGTCTCGGCCGTGAATGAAATTCGGGAAGGAAGCACACTGGCTGCGGCGATTGAACGTCCTCAAATCCTCCCGAAACTCGCGATCGAAATGTTATCGGTCGGAGAGGAAACGGGATCATTGGAACCCATGCTCCGGGATGTGGCCGAGTTTTATGAAGGTGATCTCGATGTGCGCCTCAGCCAGTTGACCACCTGGATCGAACCGGTGCTGTTGCTGGTCATGGGGCTTCTGGTCGGGGGCATCGTCATCATCATGTATTTGCCGATTTTCCAAATGGCCGGAACCGTTCAGTAAGCCGGCAGCGGACAGGCGGGCGAGACCCAGAGAGGTGTCACCGCTTGCCGAGTTCGGAGGGAATCAAGATGCTCATGCAACGTCATCTCACTCGCCCGTCCCTTGCCGATGTGATGGTGCGCGAGGGGATTTTGCCGCGGCGGACCGTCGATCAGGTCGTGGCCCGTCTGGGCGGCAATATCACCGGGTTAGGGCAGACGCTCCTCGAAGAAGGCTCGATCTCCGAAGCCCAATTGGCCCAGGCGCTGGCGTCACAGTACGGACTGCCCTATGACCCGCTGACCGCCTTCCGCGTGGACTCGGAGTTTTATCACACGATTTCCGTGAAGCTGATGCGGCGCCATCCCTTCGTGCCGGTGAAGGACGAGGCCGGTGTCTTGACCATTGCGATTTCTGATCCCCAGAACCTGCTGGCATTGGATGAATTGGAAATCCTCCTGAATCGGACGTTGCATTACGTGGTCAGCTCACGATCGGCCATCCAGGCGGCCCTGGAGCGCAGCGAGGGGTCGAGTCAAGCGCTGCGCGAATTGGAAGCGGAATATCGGTCGGTCCTCGTGAAGGAAGACGAGCGGGGCGAGGAGGTCCTGACGGTCGATCATTTCGGCGAGGACCAAAATCCTGTCGTGAAGCTGCTCGACACGATTCTCTTGAGCGCCATGCAACGCCGGGCGAGCGACATTCACATCGAAGCGACGGACCGCGCCACTACCGTGAAGTTTCGGGTGGACGGTATTCTGGTGTCGGCCATGGATCCGCTCGATGTGAAACTGCATCCGCCCCTCGTCTCACGCTTGAAGGTCATGTCCGATCTCGACATCGCCGAACGCCGGGTGCCGCAGGACGGAAGTTTCCGCATGCGACTCGATCGCAAAACGGTCGATTTTCGTGTTTCGATTTTGCCGAGCGTGTTCGGCGAATCCGTCGTCATCCGCATTCTGGATCGCGAGGCGATTACGACCGGAGTGTCTACCCTGCGGCTGGACCGGCTGGGATTCAATCCGGAGGACCTCAAACGATTTCGCCGCGCCATCACGCGTCCCTATGGAATGGTGCTGGTCACCGGTCCGACCGGCAGCGGCAAGACGACCACGCTCTACGCGGCCATCAGTGAAATGAACATTCAGGAAGACAAGCTGATCACCATTGAAGACCCGGTCGAGTACCAGCTTCCCGGGGTGGTGCAAATCCCGGTGAATGAAAAAAAGGGGCTCACGTTTGCGCGGGGGTTACGGTCGATTCTGCGGCATGATCCGGACAAGATCATGGTCGGCGAAATTCGAGATGCCGAAACGGCGCAGATTGCCATTCAATCGGCCTTGACCGGCCATCTGGTGTTGACGACGGTCCATGCCAACAATGTGTTCGACGTGATTGGGCGGTTTGCCTCGATGGGCATCGACTCGTATAACTTTCTGGCGGCCCTGACCTGCGTGTTGGCGCAACGATTGATCCGGATCATCTGCCCCGATTGCCGGCATCAGGTGGTCCTCGATCCCGCACTGGCCGAGGAATCCGGCCTCGACTACGACCAGTACAAATCCGCGCCGTTTTTTGAATCGAAAGGCTGCTCCGAATGTCACGAAACGGGCTATCGCGGCAGGAAATGCATCACCGAGTTTCTGGATCTGACGGACGAAATCAAGGAAATGATCTTGGCCGATCGGGCGCTGTCCGAAATCCGGTACCGGGCGGTGACGGACGGCATGATCACCTTGCGGCAGTCCGCCGTGAAGAAAGTGCTGGCGGGCGAAACCACGCTCCGCGAGATCAACCGCGTGACGTTCAGTGAAGAGCGGTAACCGATGTGGGATTGGACCACTAGCCGACCTCAGTTTTGCCTGAAAATCGGCGCGCACGATCTTGCCTGGGCGGAAGTGCATCGCAATTGGCGAGGACGCCCACGATACCAGTGCGTGGTGTCGGCGCTCCCTGAAGGCGTCATGCGACTTTCGCCGTTGGAGCCGAACATCGTCTTGCCGCATGAACTGGAATCCCATATCCGGGCGATTGCCGCGTCTGCGACATCCCAGGCGTCGGATCGATCGTCCGCCGCAGGGGTCCCCCGGGCTGCCACGGTCATTCTGCCCGATCTCGCCGTACGTTTGGCTGTGCTGCGCTTGCAAGATCTGCCCTGGAGTTCTGAGGAACGCGAGGCATTGGTGCGGTGGCGCCTGGGGCAGGAGCAGTTGTTGTCGCTCAGCGGGGCCAAGGTGTTTTCGCAGGTCTTGTCGGAGCAGGGCGGATCCGGTGACGGCCCCTGCACGGTGCTGGCCGTCGTGGTGCAGGAAGCCGTTTTGGCCCAGTATGAGGCCGTGTGCGAGGCGGCCGGATTGATTCCCCAGGAAGTCGATGTGTCAAGTTTGCGTCTGTTTAATTTATGGTCGCAAGGATTGTTCAACACGAGCCGGCCCACGACGGACTTTTTGTGGGTGAATGCGACCGACGGCGGAGTGACGGCATTGATATTCCATCAGGGGACACTCGTCTTTCTCCGCTCGAAACTGCAGGCCGGCATCGGGTCCGACGGTGCCTGGGCGGCGGGATCGGAACAGGCAGGCCTCGATCGTATCGTGCAGGAATGCGCCGATTCGATCTATGCCTGCCAACAGCAGAGGCCCGACCTGGCCATCACTCAAACGATCCTGATTGCGGACGAACAGATGGGCCCTGGCTTGCACCAGCAGTTGGAAAAGGGGCTCGGGGTGCCGGTGAAAGGGTTGGAGTGGGACCGCGTGCGAGAGTATGGAGGCGGAACCATCGTGGGCCCCCAGACCAGCGCCGCGCTGCCGGCGATCGCAGGGGTGGTTTAGCAGGATGTTGAAAAAGCCCGCCAGCTTTGTTCTCGCAAGACAGACACTGCCGCCTCACTATCTCGGCGGCGTTCACACACGTGACGCGCTTTATTCAGCGCGTCGTGAACCTCCGAGGCTCAACGTACCCCCATGGGAAAAGAGCCTGTCTCGGCAGGCGGGGGCGGGCGGGTAAGAACGTGACGCTTCGCCCCCTCGCATCGCTGCGGCCGCGCTGGACGACGTTTTTTACCATCCTGCGGGTTCTGAATCTCCCCAACTCACGCATCACTTTTTTCAGGGACAGCGAAATGGTTTTTCAACGGCCTACTAGACCATGACGGCGGGAAATCTCATGTCGGCGCTTCGTGATGTAGTCACCCGCATCGGGCAGCCGTCCGCGCCGGCCGGTGTCTTTGCGATCAATCTGAGCAGCCGGTATCGCTGGTATTTGGCTCCGGCTCGGGTGGTGATCATGCTGATCGCGGGGGCGATCGCCGTGGCCATGTTGTGGGACATCTCCCGCGCCTGGTTGGCCTGGCAGGAGGTGGAGTCCATGGAGTCGGCCTTGCACCAGGTTCAGGATCGGGATCGGGAACTGCTGAAGGAGGCGCAACAGGAAGGGATTGATCTGTCGGAGGCGGCCCTGGCGGTATTGCCGAAGGAGATTGAATTCGCCAACCAGTTGATCGAGAAGCGAAGTTTTTCTTGGACCAAGTTTCTCACAGAAATGGAGCGAGCGATTCCTCCGCGTATCGCCGTCAACAGCATCCGACTGGATCCCACCAACTCCACGATCATGCTGACCGGTTCTGCGAGGGCACTGGAAGATGTGACGACTCTGACGGTGACCTTTCAAGATCATCCTCAATTCAAGGAGCCGGTGCTGGGACAACACCGCGATATGGGAAATGGTTTAGTGGAGTTCGATCTGTCCATCAAGTACCGGAATCGTAATCCATGATGCTTCCCGGCATTGACCGTTTCCAACAGGCATTACGCCAACCTTATGCTCCCATCCTGCCCTGGGTCGCCTTTGTCGGAACCTTGATTGTGTTGAGTTACGGCATTCACGCGTTAGTCTTGGGCGCGGCAGAACAGGAACAGGTTCGGCTGGACACTGAATGGGTGAAGGCGCGGCAGCAACTCAGCCGGCACAAGGAGGCGAAGAAGGCCAAAGCCGATCTTCAGCGCGTATGGTCGGTGTTGCCGTTGTTCAGAGATTTTGCGCCGCTGGCGCTCGGCGTGACGGAAGAGGCCAAGCGAGATGGGGTCACGTTGCCCGCGCTCTCCTACAAAACGGAAAAGACCGGCGTGCCGGATGCGACCAAAGCGGTCCTGCAGGGGACGGTGACCGGTCATTATGAGGACCTGAGACGATTTCTCTACAATTTGGAATCGGCGGAGGAGTTACTGTTCATTGAGGACTTGAACTTGATCCGATCGGGCAACGTGCAGGATCAACAGTTGACCTTCAATATTCGAATTTCGACGTATCTCCGCGGTGAACATATCCAATCGCCTGTTCCGTAATTGTATGAACCGAATCAGCAAGAACCACATCCTATGGTTATCGAGCCTCGTGGCGCTCTGGGTCGCATTGCTCATCTGGCAATTCGGCTATTCCACCGAGCCGGCGCGGGTGCCGTTGACGCACGTCAGTGGACCGAAAGCGGGTGGTCGCGCGCCGGTGACATCCGCGAGCGGCAGCCTCCAGGTGAACCTGGAGCGGCTGGCCGCGATCAAAGGACAGCGTCAGGCGACGTTCTCCACTCCCCGTAACATTTTCGCCAGTCTATTGCCGCCTCCTGAACCGGTCTCTATTCCGGAGCCGGCTCCTCGCCGCGGCCGGTCCCGAGGCCCGGCAAAACCTGCGCCCACGCCTGAGCCGGCAGAACCGCCCATGGAAGAAGAAAAGGGCCCGTCGGCTGAGGATATCGAACGGCTTCGGATTGCCACCGAACTCAATCTGTACCGGTATGTGGGATTTATGGCAGTGGGGGACGGTCCGCAGAAGAAAAAGTCCATGGCTGTCGTGATCAAGGACGACGAAATGCATTTGCTTCAGGTCGGAGACACGATTGCCGGACAAGTGCTGGTCAAGGCGATGTCACCGACCGAGATCACGCTGCAGCATCTCGCCTCAAAAATTACGCAACAGATCCCGGTCACTGCTGACCCAGGAGCGGGGGGGCAGCCCAATTAGCAGGATGCGGAAAAAGACCGCCAGCGGCGTTCTCGCGTCGTTCAGCAGCTCACCGTACGGCCACGGGACAAGAGCCTGTCTTGGCAGGCTCGGGGTGGGCGGGTAAGAAGGTACGATTCGCCACGAAGACACTGCCGGCTCGCTATCTCGCCGGCGTCCACAGACGGGCGCTCATTATGCTTCGCGTCGTGGACTTCGCTGCGGCCTTGCCTGGGACAGGACGCGTCTTTGACGCGCCAGGGTGGGGCGGGTAAGAAGGTCGCCTTTTTGCGCATCCTGCGCGCTATTCTGATACCAGCATGCCACATGAGTCGATCGAGGCGTATGGTGCAAAAATCGAGTTTTTCCGCAGCCTGTTAGGACACGGAAGGCGTGATCGCGCATATCAGGAATAACCGGGGTGTCACCTATCTCGCCTTGATGTTTTCGATCGTCTTGATCGGTATCTCGGCCTCCGCCACGGCGCGCCAATGGACGCTCATGGTTCAGCGTGAGAAGGAAGCCGATCTGGTGGCGAAGGGAATCGAGATACAAAATGCCTTGTCGCTCTATTCAGCCACCATGAAGATCGGACGCGTGATGAGCACTGAAGTCTATCCGCAGTCGTTGGCGGAACTGACCAGGGGGCCGAAGCCCTATCTGCGGAAAGTGTATCAGGATCCGATCAGCGGAGGAGACTGGGAATATCTGCGCGCCCCCACCGGCGGCATCATGGGTGTGCGGAGTAAAAGTAAAACCAAGCCGATAAAAGAGCGGGATTTTCCGCTGGCCGTCCGTCACTTCGAAGGCCGAAAGTCTTATTCCGACTGGATGTTTCAACATCCCAATGCCTCCTCCATGTCGCTCTTGATGCCGCCGATGATGGGGATGCCTCTTGGAGGTGTCCTTCCACCAGCGGGAACCTCTGCTGCGGCTCCCGGCGCTTCGATGCCCGGGGCTCCCGCCGCGCCCGGTCCTCCGCGAAACCCTTGACCGGACTCCGAATCCCACAGTATCCTGTCTGGCTATAAATCGTCGCGCCTCGTTCACCATCTTCAATCGGCGGATGCGTCGGGAGCTAAGCCCTGACTCACTTGCCAGGCAGCAGGAATTCACCACATGGAACAAGATCTCACCGAATCCCCGGCCACGGAGCCGGAAGCTCCCGTTGAAATACTTTCCCCGGAAGACTATCTGGCGGCTTTGGTCAGAAAGGCCAGGGGCGCGACAGGCCTGCTCTCGACCCTTCCCACCGCGGTGAAAAACCAGGCCCTACAGGCGATGGCAACCGGCCTGGAGGAACAGGCCACCGAACTGCTGGCCGAGAATGAAAAAGACCTCGAACAGTTCGACGCGACGCCGGAGCGTCAGGCCCTGGCCGACCGTCTGCGACTGACAACGGAGCGGATTCAGGACATGGCGGCGGGGATTCGCGACGTGGCCCGGCTGCCGGACCCTCTCGGCGACATGCCGAAGATGTGGACCAGACCGAACGGGATGCAGGTCGGTCGCATGCGGACACCTATCGGGGTGATCGGCATCATTTACGAAGCCCGTCCCAATGTGACGGCGGATTCGGCGGCCCTCTGCCTCAAGTCAGGGAACGTCTGTATCCTGCGCGGGGGATCGGAAGCGATCCATTCGAATACGGCCATTGCCAAGGTCCTCTGCGAGTCCGCCGAGAAGGCCGGTGTGCCGGCGGGAGCGATTACCTTCGTCGATCGACCGGAACGAGACCTGGTTCCGCTGTTGCTCAAACAAGACCGGTTTATCGACCTCATCATTCCACGAGGCGGCGAATCCCTGATGAAGACCATCGCCGAGCATGCGACGATTCCGGTGCTCAAGCATGACAAGGGGGTTTGCCATACCTATGTCGATGCAGACGCCGATCCCAAACTGGCGGAACGGATCTGTCTGAATGCCAAAGCACAACGTCCCTCGACCTGCAATGCCATGGAAACTCTGTTGGTCCATCAGAGTCTAGCGCGGACCTGGCTTCCGCACCTGGTCAAACAGCTTGCGGCCGCCAAGGTGGAGGTGCGAGGTTGTGCCAAGACCTGTCAGTTGTGTCCTGAGGTGAAGCCGGCCGTTGAGGAGGATTTTGGAAAGGAGTTTTTGGACCTGATCTTGGCGGTCAAGGTGGTCAAACACATGGATGAAGCGCTGGAACACATTGCGACCTATGGATCTCATCATACCGAGGCGATCGTCACGAAAGATTACGCCCATGCGATGCGCTTCCTGCGCGAAGTTGATGCCGGCGCCGTGTTGGTGAATGCCTCCACACGCCTCAACGACGGCTATCAGTTCGGGTTGGGGGCGGAAATAGGCATCAGCACATCCCGCCTGCATGCTCGCGGCCCGATGGGACTCGAAGAACTCACCTGTTTCAAGTTCGTGGTGCTCGGAAGCGGCCAGATCCGCGAGTAATGTTGTTTGACCCGGTGATACAGGACATCCTCGCGCGTCCCGGTGCGCTTGTTTTTGCCTCCAACCTCGCAGCTCTGTCTCCGGCCAACCCACTTCGTTCCATCCGGCAGCCGACCGGGCATCTCGTGTTGTATGGAAGCCATGGCCGGCGGATGCTCGCAACCGATCCCGAGGGGCATCCCTTGCATGAATGTGATTGGGGGATGGTGGGCGGGGCACTGCGACTGCTGCGCGCCCGCCTGCACCTCGACTGGGGCGCCTGGGTCGGTCTCATACCCAGCGGGTTGGTCAACAGC
>JAJONL010000040.1 GCA_021323395.1 Nitrospira sp. | reverse complement strand
GGTCAAGCAGCCTTGGATCGCTACGCGGCGCGCCTTCGGCCTTGAGCCCTCGTCAGCGGGGTGACGAGAGATTCTCGGCGGCCGACAGATTGTTGACGAGAAAGTGAAGAAGGATCATGCGGGAGACGGTGAAGGAGGACTAGGTAGAAATTACCGGGTGGGGTTCCGGCGCGTGCTCGAGTGAGGCCGCCGGAACCCCGTTCAGTTATCGTTTGAGATTCACGAGTTCCTGCAACATCTCATCGCTGGTCGTGATCGCGCGCGAATTGGCCTGAAACGCGCGCTGTGTAATGATCATGTCCACGAATTCTTTGCCGAGATCCACGTTCGACTGCTCCACGGTTCCGGACAGAATTTGACCCATTCCGTTCACCGTGGGCGCTCCCGACAAGGCGGCTCCGGATTCGACGGTTTCGGTAAAGTGATTGTCGCCGGCGCTGATCAGCCCATCGGGATTGGTGAACCGGTTGAGAATGACCTGGGCCAGGGCTTTGGTCTGGCCGTTGGTGAACTGCGCCACGACCTGTCCCTCCTTGTCGACGCTGATTTTTTCAAGGGTGCCGGCGGCAAATCCATTCTGAACATTGCTGATGATACCGGAAGGTGAACCGAATTGCGTGAGACCGGCCAGACTGACCGTGACCGTCTGAGGCGTGGTGGCGCCAGTCGTAAGGACTGCGCTGACCGTCTGTGTGCCCCCGGCCGTCAGGGCGCCGGCCGCGCTGAACGTCATGTTGGTTTGAGCCGTCGCCGTGCCGCCATCGATTTGCGAATAGACCCCCCAGGCATTGGCGGCGGTCTTGCGGAAGTACAGTTGCATCTGGTGGGCATTACCCAGCGAATCGTAGAAGGTTGTTCCCGTCGAAAAGTTGTAGGACGTGGTGTCCGTGGTGGCGAATGCGGTGGTCGGGGCGGTGGCGCCGGCGTCGAGATTTCCGAGAATCGTCGCCGTGCTCGTCACCTGGGGCGCGACGGCGCTCGCCGATAACGTGATGTTTCCAACGGTGCTGGTAATGTTGCCGTTGGTATCCGCCTGATACCCCTGCAGGAGGGCGCCGCTGGAATCGGTGATCTGCCCGATATTGTCGACCTTGAATTGGCCGGCGCGTGAATAGAGGTTGGTGCCGGAGTTGTTCCGTAGCAGATAAAAACCCGTGCCGTCGATGGCCAGGTCGAAGGTGTTCCCCGTGGTGGTCATCGACCCCTGGGTGAAATTCGTTTGCACGTCGTTCATGTACACCCCGAGTCCGACCTGCCCTCCGCCGGTTGCTCCGGAGACACTGGATGAGATCAAGTCCGCAAATGTGGCGCGGCTGGACTTAAACCCCGCGGTGCCGATGTTGGCGATGTTGTTGCCGATGACGCCCATGGCGTTGCCGTACGTACTTAAGCCGGTGACGGCGGTGAACATCGATGTAAGAATACCCATGCTGTGATCCTCCTTGTTGCCGAGACGAGTAGATGCTTGGCTCTACGTACAGCTCGAGCAGGCATCGAGCCGTGTTCATACCGTCATGGATTGAGGGGCCGAGGCGCCTTTGCCCTGCGCCGCCTCCTGAAGCGACACGCTTTTCTCCATCAACGACACCAGTTTCGACATCTGATCCAGTTGGGAGAACTGGGCGGTCTGCGCGATGAACTCCTTGTCTTCCACTGGTTTCAACGGGTCCTGGTTTTGAAGTTGCGTGAGGAGCAATTTCAGAAAATCTTGCTGCCCCAATATCTTCTGGCCATTGACCGTCTGCGTCGTCGGGTCCGCGGCCGTCGTGTGGGTGATCACATTGCTGAAATCCATATGTCCTCCGATCAGGCGAAAAAACTTACCCGCCCGTTGTTGTAAAAGCCTGGCCCTGCCAGGAATGTCCGCTCTTCTTCTGCTGAGGATGTTGCAGGCCCCTTCGGCGCAAGACCCGATCGACCTGGTTGTTGTTGAGACGCCCAGGCATTTTCTCCCCCCCCTTGCTGGTGCTGATCCACCGTCACCCGCAGCAGTCCCATCTCCAAACCGGTCGTTCGAAGCGACGCTTCCAGCGATGGTCCCTGCTGCAGCAGGCTATGGCCCAACTCCCCATGCTCGGTTCGTATGTGGGCGTGGACGGTTTGCTCCGTCATCATGATGCGTACCCTCAAAGGGCCCAGGTCCAACGGATCCAAGTCCAGCGTCACGGTTTGCGCGGAAGGAAAGGCTTTCCTGACCTGCTCGATCCGCTCCGAGTCGGAAATATGGACCATGGAGGCCTGGCCGGTCTCTCCTCGACCGGTTCGACTGTCGCTTGAAGGTGTCGAGGATGCACCGGCGTTGATCGCCTGGTCCAGAAACGGGGGCCGAGGGGTGTTGTCGTCGGCAGGCAGAAGATCCGACGTGGCAGGGTCCGACCCGCCTCGGGACTCTGGCGACGACTGCCGATCCTGACTCAAAAACTGTTCGGCGGTTGGCGCTCCCTGGCCGGCGGCCATATCGGTGACCTGCAGGACAGAATCGAACGGAGGCTGAACCTGGCTGTGGTCCGCCGCGCCTGCTTCCGCTGCTGGTTTGGCCATCATGTGAGCGGCCGTCACCACCAGCGGTGTGTGACCGTCCTCTGGTTCTTTGTGAGTCTCACGGACCGAATGATCGATGACAGGGGTGAAAGTTTCAAAGGTTTCAGTGGGCTGGTGGTGACGGTCGGCTTCGGCCAAGCGCTCGGCTTCCGCCATGTCGGCTTTTGCGGCAGGACTATTGGAGGCCTTCGTCGGCGCGTGGGTGGCTTTGGTCTCCGCATCGCCTGCTCCACCAGCCGATGCCGCGACGGCCGTCTGATCCGACACAAGTCCGGAAACATGTTGCGCCGTCGCCGGCGTGCGTTGAGACTCAGGAGAAATGAGTTCCAGCGTCTCTTCTGATTGCCCCTCGGGCACCGCCGCTTCGGTAGTTTCTGGAGCGTCAGCAAGGTCGCCCGTTACATCGGTTTTCGCCTGCTCGTCGGTCAGGGCCGGCGGGGAGAATCCGGCGGCAATGAGTATCCCCGGCGGCAGACCGGCTGACTGATTCTTCTTGTCGCCGTCCTCGGTACTCTCCTCATTTTGTCCCTGGTCGAAGTTGTCAACCTTGTCGGATAACGTTCGTCCCGACTGCGCCACAGATCTTGCCTCTGGGGCAGTCATGTGGGTCTGCTCGGATCTGTCGGTCTGCGCGTGGGTCGTGGCCGGCCCAGATGTGCGCCGGTGCGCGGCCTGTCTGAGATGCAATGGCGCCGGCTCCTGTCGCGGCTCTGCTCGGCGGGTCTGCGCCCTTCCAAGCAGTCTATCGAACCGATTGTCTGAAGCGCCGGGGGACACACCTTCGGTGCGATCGCGCCTGTCCGGGATTGCGTGATTCGAGGGATTGAACAGACCGTTCAGAAAGGGTCGCATCTCAGTGGCCATGACTGTTTTATCCTGCTCCTGGTCTGGTGAGTGCCTAGAGCACACCATTACAAAGGCCATGCCATCGACCTCTCGCACAAAATCCCTGAATAAGGCTGAATTTTCGAGATGGCTCTGGGGAATGCGCCCAGAATGGAGGAAGTTTCTGCAGGAGGCGACGGCAAAACCTGCCGCACTGCGGGGGTGTGGCGGATGGTGGCTAAGGAGTCGTCAGGAGTTGCTCTGTCAGATGGGCGGCGCGATCCGGTTTCACTTCAGCGAGGATCGCACCGGCGGATTTGCCCTTGAGGAGGCGGAGGACTTCAATGGCCTTGCGTTCGGGCATTCGTTCCAATCGAGCCGCGGCTTCCTCAGGCGGCATGGCCTCATAAATTTTAGCCAGCTGCGACTGGCTGACGTTGCGGGGGCCTCCGCCATTTCTCGGATCCTTCGATTTGTCGGCCTCACTCGCCGCTTTGGCTTGGGCCGCCTGAGCGCGTTTTTTTTCGGCCTCAACCAATTTTTCGTGACGGGTCACGATCTGTTCCAATTCCGCTCTCAATTCCAACAGGTGTGTATCGGCCCCGCGCAAGGCTGCTTCGCGCCTATCCAGGAAGCGCTTGCGCTGGTCCAACATGTGGAGAATTTCTCGTGGGCTGCTCGTTGCAGGCCCCTGGACGTTGGGCTTTACGCCCGCCGGAAGCGTGTCATCCTCGAACGCGGCCGGGTCGGATGGCGGCTCGCCGGCAGAACCGAGCGGGGCCGTGCAGACAATCCCGATCAGGACAAGGCTGATACCTAACCGAACCCATCGGTGAACGCGAGGGACTCGAGAGCGGGAGATCGTGAAGGCGGTCGCGATCCGGATCATGACCCTGTCTCATGCTTCAAGGGATGACGTCGCCAAGCCCGCTCATCGAGCAGTTGTTGATCCTGTTGTTCCTGGCGACGACGTTGTTTCTGTAACGCTCGAGTGCCGAGAAGATCCAGCTTCTTCCGATGCTGCATGGCTTCGACGAGTTCGTCTCGCTTCGCCGCCCAACGTTGCTGCTGCTCCGCATGAACCAGTTCCAGGCCTTTGCGAGCCGCGATCGCCTGATCCATGGCATCGAGCCGGCCGTACAGTTCTGTAACCGTGCTTCCCTGGAGAATCTGCGTCACGTACATGTCGGCATCTCTTCGAGCCCATGACTCCAATACTCCCATCCGTTCGACTGTCTGCTGTAACGTCCGGGACAGGTCCGCCAATTCAAGCTTGGCGACCTCCTCGCGTTGCACAGCATAGGTCCGAAGGACGGTGAGATTCATTGTATTGTTCCGGCCAGCGCCTGCAAACCTTCCAGAGACTGCGCAAATCCCACCGGCTGCTGAATCTCCTGACGCAGGAATCCCGTAATGCCTTCATTCGCCGCGACGGCTTTATCCAGCTCTTTGCTCGTGCCTGGTTTGTACGCGCCCAGGGTGATCAGATCTTCGGAACGACGATACAACGCCGTGCGTTCGAGCACCAGCCGCGCGGCCGCATAATGCGCCGGCGTGACGATATCCCGCATGACTCGGCTGGTGCTGTGCAAAATGTCGATGGCGGGGAAGTGATTCCTCGCCGCGAGTTCACGAGACAAGACGATATGGCCGTCGAGAATGGAACGCACCGCGTCGGCGACCGGATCGTTTAAGTCATCGCCGTCGACCAGCACGGTATAGAGACCGGTGATGCTGCCCCCGCTTTGCGCCGGTCCGACCCGTTCTAACAGCTTCGGCAGCACCGCAAAAACCGAGGGCGTGTATCCTTTCGTGGTGGGAGGCTCACCGATGGCGAGGCCGACTTCGCGCTGGCTGTATGCCAATCGCGATAGGGAATCCATCATCAGGAGCACGTGTTTGCCGCAGTCGCGAAAATATTCGGCAATGGCGGTGGCCACTAACGCTCCGCGGATGCGAACCAATGGCGGTTGATCCGAGGTCGCCACAATGACGACCGATCGAGCCCGCGCTTCCGGGGTGAGGTCGCGCTCGAGAAATTCTTTCACTTCCCGTCCCCGTTCGCCAACGAGCGCGATGACTCGGATATCCGCCTGCGTGTATCGACTGATCATGCCCAGGAGCACGCTTTTCCCGACGCCGGATCCTGCAAACACTCCGATTTTCTGACCTTGACCGCAGGTCAGCAGCGCATTGATCGCTCGAATGCCCAGGTCGACGGGCTGCGTAATCCTGGCGCGATGCAAGGGATTGAGGGGCGCAGCGTACAGCGGAACGCGCGCGTCAGCGCGCACCGGAGCCAGGCCATCCAGTGGATGCCCAAGACCATCAAAGATACGACCGAGCATCTGTGGACCGACCGGCACAGAGGCGACGTGTCCTTTCATCACCACCCGGCTTCCCGGCCCAATACCCTGCATTTCGCCGAGGGGCATCAGCAGTACGCGGTCTTCACGAAAGCCGACCACCTCCGCCATGACGGCGCCGTGGCCTCCTTCCCGCGTGATTTCGCAGACCTCTCCCACGGAGGTGAAGGGTCCCGACGCCTCGATGACGATGCCGACCGCCTGGGCCACACGGCCCGTGACGGAGAACGGTTCGACTTGTTCAAGCCGCTCGCTAAGCTTCACCGGATTCTCGCTTCCGCAAGGCTTCACCGAGACGCAGGAGCTGCTGGTCCAATGTGGCATCGATGAGCAAACTCGACGCATGGACCAGGCACCCGCCAGGGCTGATGCTCGGATCGGTCTCGAATTTTAAATTCAGCAATCCATGCGGCGTCTGGCTCAATGCATGCCTGGACGACTCCAATATCGGCAGATCCGAAGGATGTACTCGGATCCGCACCAGCCCGCTTTCGTGGAGATGCGCGAGAGCGGCACGCACTTGTGCCACGATCACCTCACGGGCATCGGTGACGAATTCGCGGAGCACCTTCTGGGCGATTTGAAACGCCAGCGAGGCGATTTCTTCTTCGACCGTCTCATGCAGCCCTCGCCAGGTGTCTTCCAACTGCGCCATAAGCCCAGCCACCAGGGCCTGCTCTTTCTGGCGCAACGACGAGACCTGCTCGGTGACGCGCTTTTCGCCTTCTGCGACTCCCCGTTCGAACTCCGTCACATCATCAGTTCCAAACAGGCGGTTGCCGCGGCTGAAATCCGCGAGCGGCACGGTCCGCAGTTGAATATTGCCGGCGCGAATCAAACTACGGGTGAGCAGGGTATTGTCCTGCCGTAACCGATAGAGTTCCAGCAGGCGGGAAACCGCCACACGCACCAGGTCGATTTGAAAAGGTTTCGTCAAGAAATCAGCCGCTCCCGCCTTCATGGCGCGAACCGCCAGTTCGATATTGCCGTGGCCGGTCATGACGATGCTCATGATGCGGCTGTCGACCTTCAAGGCTCTCTCGAGAAAATCGATTCCGTCGGTGGTCGCCAATTGCACATCGACGAGGAGCACTGCAATCGGGCGGGCGTGAAGTTGCGACAGCGCTTCATCTGCCGAACTTGCGGTGAGAACGGGATGACCGGCTGTCCGCAGCATCTCCGCTAAGAGGGCGCAGATCGACGGTTCGTCGTCCACGATCAGGACGGAGCGAGGCGAGAGCTCTTTGTCGGGTGCTGCGGGAGGCGACGGCGCCGACGGTACGCGCAAGGCGACGGTTCCCATCTACAGCAACTCCTCGCCCCCGCCGCCTCCGATGACGATACGGCCTTCTTCTTCCAGCTTGCGACAGACTTTCAGTATGTTCTGTTGGGCTTTTTCCACGTCGGATACCTTGACCGGCCCGCGCGCTTCCATGTCCTCTTTGAGCATTTCGGCGGCGCGGCTGGACATGTTCGCGAGAAACTTGTCTTTGATTTCCGGCGTGGCGCCGCGCAACGCGACGGGAAGGTCTTCCTTGCTGATCTCCTTCATCAGCTCTTGCATGCCGCGAGAATCCAACTCGATCAGATCGTCGAAGACGAACATCAGGGCCCTGATACTGTCGGCCAATGTCTGATCATGTTCGGTGATTTTAGCCATGATGGCGCCTTCCGTATTTTTGTCCACGCGCGTGAGGATGTTGGCCATCAGTTCGGTGCCGCCAACCGTCATGCTGGACATGCCCATGGAGGCGGCCAAAATTTCCTGCAGGCTCTCGCTCAACTCCGCCAGCACATCGGGCTGGACCTCCTGCATCGTGGCCAGCCGAAGGGAGACGTCCGCATGCAAATGCACGGGCAGCAAGGCGAGGACCGCGCTGGCTTGCTCGGCCTCCATTTGGCCCAGACAGACGGCAATCGTTTGCGGATGCTCGATTTTCAGCAGCTGCGCGACGGTGCGGGGATCCACCCACTTCAAGGCGTCGATACCGGGGTAGGTTTTCGTATTGAGCGAATCCAGCATGCGCGCGGCTTTTTCGGGACCCAAGGCCTTTTTCAAGATGGCTTCCATGAATGCCCGGCCTTCAAACTGCACTTCGCCGGAGGAACTCGCCTGTTCGAATTCGGCGATCACGGTTTCCTCCTCCTGTTTCGTGATATTCGCCGTTTCCTTCATGAACGCTCCGAGCTTTCGGATATCCTTCGGGTCGAGCGCTTTCATGACCGTCGCGGCGGCTTCTTCGCCGATCGCGCGAAGCAGGATGGCGGCTTTTTGTGCTCCCGTGAGTTCTTTGTTCATGCTCGCAGTCGGTTAAGCATTACTCTTCAGCCATTGTTTGACGACCACGGCGGTATTGGCGGGATTGTTCTTGGCCATGTCCAGAATCTGAGAGGGTTGCTTGCCGCTGATCGCGGCTTCTACTTGGCCTACCGAGGCTGGCAAGGCCGGCGTATGCTCTACGGCCGAGGCCGGCACCGACTCCACCAGCATGACCATCAACGGCCGGACCACCATGAACAGAATCAGGAAGAACAAGACGCCGCCCACGGCGTAGCGGATGTAGGGCATCCAGACCTTGGCGCCTTCCGGGGTCGCCTCTACGGCGGCGCCGACCGGCTCTTCCGGTCCGAGGCCGAACTGAATGCTCACAACCTCCACTTGGTCCTGCCGTTCCGTCGAATAGCCCATGGCCTTTTTGACGATGTCTTCAATGCGTTTCATGTCTTCTTCGGAGCGCGCCACGTATTTCTTGGGTTGGTCTGCCGCGGCGTCACCGGCCTTCCCACCCTCGTAGGTCCCGTCCACGAGGACCGCAACCGACAGTTTCTTGATGGTGCCGGTCGGCTCCACGATGCGGGAGACCGTTCGGCTGATCTCGTAATTGACCGTTTCGTTCTTCGTCTGATTGTTGTTCGAACTGGTCTGACCTCCCTCGACCTCCGTGCCTCCCGGCACATTCGATTCCACGCCGGGCACGCCGCCGCTCGTGCCGTTCACGCCGCTGGAACGTTCTTGTCCTCGTTGTTCGCTCCGCACGACCTGGCCATTGGGATCGTAGCGTTCTTCCGTCGTTTCTATCTTTCTGAAATCCAGCATGCTTGAGACACGGACGACGGCCTTGTTGACGCCGACGATCCGCTCCAACATCGTCTGGATGCGGGTCTCAATATCCTTTTCCAACGTCCGCTGATATTCCATCTGCGTGCCGGAAAGGCCGGCCGATTCGTCGCTGGACGTATTCGAGAGAAGATTGCCGTGACCATCCACCACCGTGACATCCCGGGCCTGTAAGCCTTCGACGCTGCTGGACACGAGATGCACCACGCCCTGGATTTGCGCCTTAGTCAACGTTTGACTGGCGCGCAGCGAGACCACGATGGAGGCGCGCGCGCGATCCTGTTCCGTGGCAAACAATCGTCGTTCAGGAACTGCCAGATGTACGCGCGCCCGTTCCACTTCCGGCATCTGAGTGATCGTTCGCGCCAGTTCGCCTTGCAGGGCGCGACGGTAATTCAATTTCTGGACGAAGTCGGACATGCCCATCGTCGTTCGGTCGAAAATTTCATAGCCCACTCCCCCACCATGGGGAAGACCTTGACCGGCCATCTCCAACCGCAGATCGTGCACCTGCGCACTTGGGACCAAGATCGTGGTGCCACCGTTGGTCGTCTCGTAAGGCACCTTTGCGTCTTTCAGTTTATCGATGATCCCTGACGCGTCATCGACAGCCAGGTTTGCGAAGAGCACCTGCATGTCCGGCTGTTGAGTCCAGAGCGTCACCGCCACCAGCCCGGCTATGGAGCCGGCCAGGGCCAGCAGAATGATGAAACGTTGGTTGATCGTGAACTGGTTAAATTTCGAAAACATGGGATGACCGATCCTTTATTCGCGAGACCGCCGCCCGATGATTCACGTTAAATCTGCATGCGCTGAATTTCTTCGTAGGCCGACACCAACTTATTTCGAACCTGCATCATCAATTGGAACGACACATCGGCCTGCTGCAACGCCACCATAGTCTGGTGGATGTTCGTGGTCTGTCCCGTCACCAATGCGTCGACCGCTTGGCTCGCGCCGGATTGCGCGTCATTGATATGGCTGATCGCCTCTTTGAGCGAGCCCATGAAATTACTCGCCGGACCGGCCTCCCCGGCCTGTCCCGGCGCATGGACTTCGGGCAAGCCAATGGCAGCGGGGAGGCTCGCACCGCCTATTCGTAGGTCGGCCATGCTTACCTCCCGATTTCCAGCGCGCGGTTCCACATCGTGCGGCTTGCGTTAATGGCCTGCACATTGGCCTCATAGGCGCGCGAGGCGCCGATCATGTTGACCATCTCTTCCATGACATTCACGTTCGGCATGGTGACGAACCCCTTCTTGTCGGCGTCGGGATGGCGCGGGTCGTACACCGTCTGCCCGGGTTTGTGATCCTCGATCACCCGGGCGACCTTGACGCCGTCCAGCGCATGCCGGCCTGGCCCGATGGCCACCTGTTTGAGCGCCCGTTGGAAAGGAGAAGTGACCGGGGTCGCTTGAAAGACGACGTCTCGTCGTCGATAGGGTCCGCCGGCGCTGGTCTTCGTCGATTGGGCGTTGGCGAGATTGCTGGCGATGACATTCAAGCGATGCCGGTGGGCATCGAGCGCAGAGACCGATACTGCCAAACTATCCGTCATATCCATCACGCACCTCTTGGTTAATCCTCATGACTGCAGAACGGCTCGGTGTCTAACCACCCGGCTGTTACCGCCCTTCGCGGATCGCGTTCATCAGCTGTTTGAATCGCATACTGATGATCGTCGCAGCCGTGTTGTACTGCTGGGCGTTGTCGGACATTTTGGCCATTTCCAATTCGATATTGACACTATTGGCATCCAGGGCCATATCTCCCGCGGGGACTTCCTCAATGCGCCCCACCACCAGCTGGTATCCCGCTCCCTTAGGGCCGATATGGCTTTGGTGGGTGGAGCTGAGCGTAATCGGAAGCTTGCCCCGTTGCGCATTCGCCAAGGCCTGGCCGAAATTCAGATCCGTCGCCCGATACTTGGGCGTTTCTTCGTTGGCGATGTTCGCTGCGATCACCTGCTGCCGCGCTCCGCGCAAGTCGAGCGACCGTTGGAGCAACTGCATGGTCCTGTCAAAAATAGTCATGATAAAGCCTCCCGGGCTTCCGTTCGATCCATGAGTGAAAATGCAATCTGTGTACCGCGTCCCCTTGCGACGAGGCCGAGTTCGTGCATAGTCCACAACTGAGCGACTCCCGACGGCGCTCGGCATGGATGGCCATGCCGGGAAAAAATTGCCCTGTTCCATGAGCCTCCGTCAGGACTTTTCCGCTTGCACTGGGTAGCCCATGCCGCGATACTCGCGCAGTTTGTTTCGCAACGTGCGGATGCTGATGCCCAATTCCTTCGCGGCATGCGTGCGATTCTCTTTCACCTTGGCCAAGGTCTTGAAGATCAGATCGCGTTCCATTTCCCACAACGATCCGTGCGCTGAAGGTGGAGGGAGGGACTCGGCCGGCTCCGCCTCCCGTACCAGGACCGTGCCATCGCCCGGCAACAGGTGATCGACATCGACGGCGGTTCCCCCGGCCACGAGGATGGCTCGTTCCATCACATTTTCCAGTTCCCGGACATTTCCTTTCCAAGGACGACATTGCAAATCCGCCACGGCACGCTCGGACAAGGTCGGCATCGCGAGACTATTGCGTTGCGCCGAGGCGCGGAGGAAATGCCTGGCCAACAGCGGGATATCGCCAGGTCGTTCCCGGAGTGGAGGGACCGTCACCGGAAACACATTCAATCGGTAAAAGAGATCTTCGCGGAATCGCCCCTGTGTCACTTCATGATAGAGCGAGCGATTGGTCGTCGCGATGACCCGAATATTGATCGGCACAGGGTCACGCCCGCCAATGCGATCCACTTCGCGTTCCTGCAAGACGCGTAATAATTTCGACTGCAATCCCAGGTTCATTTCACTGATTTCATCCAGGAACAGCGTGCCGGTATGAGCCATCTCAAACTTACCCAGTTTTTTCTGAATGGCGCCGGTGAATGCGCCGCGTTCATGGCCGAACAGCTCGCTCTCCAGGAGGCTGTCCGGAAGCGCGGCGCAATTCAACGCCACAAATGGACGATGGGCGCGGGGGCTTCGCGCGTGGATATATCGCGCCAACAACTCTTTGCCCGTGCCGCTCTCGCCGCTGATCAATACCGTGGCTTGGCTGGACGCCACACCCTCCAGCGTGGTGAGCAGCCGGATCATGCCGGGGTCCTGCGTCAAAATAGCCCGCGCGTCCAACGTCGGAGGACCCTCCTGGTCGTCGACCGCGGTCGTGGCCTGCAGATTCAGAATGACGCGCTCCAACAAATCAGTGGAAAACGGCTTCAAGATATAGTCGTTCGCCCCGTATTTCATGGCTTCCACCGCCGTCTCCACCGTGCCATAGGCGGTCATCAGGATGATGAACGTCTGAGGAGCCGTCTGTTTGATGGCCTTGACCAATTCGAGACCGTTAAGCCGAGGCATTTTCAAATCCGTGACCACCAACCAGGGCTTCAGCCGCGCGACCTGTTCCACGGCATCGGCTCCATCGATGGCGCCGCGGACTTGGTATCCTAAACGCCGGACGGTCTCCGACAACGCCGTCCGCATCGACGGCTCGTCATCGACAATCAACACGGTACGGGCATCTTCGGTTGTAGCTGACGGTCCTTCCAGGGCCTGTTGCACGCTCATTCGTACCTCTCCTCCTCAGTTGCGCTCAGAAACCGACCAGGTGTCACCGATCGTCCGGCCAGCTCGGCGGTCCGCAGGGGCATCGATGCGTTCTGAACAGGGCCTCGTGGCAAGGTGATGACAAACGATGTGCCTCGACCCACCCTGCTCTCGACATCGATCCTCCCCTGATGGGCTTCGACCAATGCATGCACGATCGCGAGGCCGAGGCCGGTTCCCTGATCTTTGGTGGTAAAAAATGGATCGAATATCCTCGATTGCACTTCGGGCGGAATACCGGTTCCGGTGTCGCTTACGGTCAGTTGGACGGCGGGGGCATCCGACATCGCGGGAGAAGCAGCGGCAGTGGCGGCTATCGTAAGCTTGCCTCCAACAGGCATGGCCTGGACAGCGTTCAGCACCAGGTTGAGCAACACCTGTTTCATCTTCCCGCCGTCGCACCACAGCTCTGGTATCCGGGGATCGACCTGACAACAGACTTCGATCGAGGCTGGCGCCATGGCATGGGACGCGAGCGTCAAGACTTCCCGAATCAGCAGGCCCGTTTCCTGCCATGCCGCCTTGGAACAATCCGGTCTGGTGTACACCAGCAAGTTGGACAACAGGCGGTCCATCGATTGCACCGCCATGGAGATATGCTCAGCGTAGGTTTTAAGCTGGGGCTGATCGCGGAGATCTTTGCGCAGAAGCGAGGCAAACAGTTCGACGCTGCCGAGGGGATTGCGGATCTCGTGCGCGATACATCCCACCATCCGTCCCATCGCTTCCAATCGATTGCGCCGCTGAAGCCGATCTTCAAGCTGGCGGATACGCGTCACGTCATGGATCAAGACCAGCTTTCCGATCAAGGCGCCCGATGCATCGGTGAGATCGGTCTCAGACAAGGCAATCACAACGCCGCTGGGAAGGATCAAGGGATACTCGCCATGATCCTTGCGAAGATCTTCAAGAATCTCGGCCGCCCGGCGTCCTTGCAATTGCGCCGACGGGATATTCAAAAGACCTTCGATAGAATGATTGCAGCGCAGGACAAGACCTTGGGAATCCGCCACAATGACGCCGGTGTCCAACGACTCCAGGACTGCCGTGACATGGGCTCGCATCTCCTCGGTCTCCCGGAGATGCTCGCGGAGGCTCGCATTGGTTTGGGCCAGTTCGAGATCCATCTGCTGCAGGCGAGTCGTCAAGGCATCATAGGATTGCTGAAGGACGGTCGCGGCCTGGTCGAAGTTCTGAAAGGCGCGGGTCAGCAGATCGTGCTTGGAGTGATCGGCGTTCGGCAAGGTCATACTCACCGACCTTTCTGACCTGACATCGGCTGCGCATGATGACTCTGCCACACAGCGGCCATGCGTCGGACGAGGGAGTCATGATTCTCACTGAGCGAACGAACGCCGGCCAGGGCCAGGTCGTTGCGTTTGGAGTGATGTGCCAATCGGACCACCTGAAACTGTGACCAGGTCTCTTGCTCCGGCGGGAGTCCCGCTACCAGAGCTTGTTTGTAGAGCGACAATGCCGGTTCAGGTCGGTTCAAATGGACCAAGGCATCCGCCTGTCGCACCCGATCGGCTGCCGGCAATTGTCCACCGTCGTTGCGAATGGCGTTATATACCTCGACCGCCTCGCCATATTGTTTCGCCTGTCCCAACGCATCGGCCATCTTCAACCGAACCGCTAGGCGATCGGCATGCCGCGGATGATGATCCAGCCATTGGCGTCCCAGCTTGATCAGGCCGGCGACATTGCCCTCTCCTTCAAAGCAGGTCAGGATCCCCAGCAATGCCTCCCCGCCGAATCCCCCGGTCGGAAATTGCAGCCGGTAGCGTTCGAACACGGATCGAGCGGCACGCATATCTTTCTGCGCAAGATAGCTGCGCCCGAGCCCCATGATGGCCGCTTCATGCCATACTTCGGCCTGGGGATCCCGGATGACTGACTGATACAGTCTCGCGGCCTCGACGGGAAAGCCAAGGCGCTGATGGGCGTCGGCGATCGTGAGCAACATCTCGGTGCCCGCGTAAAGCTGATCGGCCCGCGGGCCGTGTCGGTGAAAAAGACTGACGAGCTCGAAATCGTCTTCGGACTTTACTGCCGCCTCGATTCGTGGCCGCAGAAACGCGACGAGCCGGGCGCCGCTCTGGGCAGGCCAAGGATCGTTCTCGATCTTTCCGGCGCGCCCCACCACTCGTTCGTACGCCGCGAGCGCCTCCTCCCTTTTCCCCCCCCGCTCAAGGGCTTCGCCGAGATGAAACAGCGCCTCGCTCCCTACCGCCGAATCGTCATGCTGCCGCGCACTTTTTTCGAAGAACTCCAGCGGACGAAACGACTCGCCCGGGGCGAGCGGAATATTCGACAGCTGGGCGGCCACGGTTTGGCGAAGATCCACCAACCCCGCTTCCGGCGTTCGATGTTCTTGCACCGCCGCATAACGAAGCGTGGCCACCGCCGCATGGGGTGCATCAGGGTGCTGGCTCAACAGGGCGGCATAAAACAGGCTCGCCTCGTCCCATCGGCCGGCTTCTTTATAGCTATCGGCCACGTGAGTCAGAATGAAGGGAGTTTCAGGCCTCGTCGGATAGAGATTGTAGAAACGGAGGAGCTGGTCCCGCATGACGGCCGGGCGATGACCCTCACCGGCGGTATCGGCATATCGCAAGAGGGCATACGGATCTTTTCGAAACAGGGCCGGCCACCGGCCGGCGAGGCCTTCGTATAATGTGTCCGCTTCTTTGATGCGACCTAAACGATACAGGCTATGGGCCTGCCCCAGGGAAGCCAATGCCAGCAACGCGGGGTCTGTGGTCCGCTTCAGCACATTTTCGAAAGTCTGCACGCTGTCCTTCCATTTATTGACTCCGCGAAGGGCATACCCCAGTCCGAGCATGGCTCGATTGGCATCGTAAGAATCCTGATCGGAAAGACTGAGGGCGTGCTGATAGGCTATCTGGGCCTCCTGAAACCAGCCTTCGGCCCGGTACACATCGCCGATTTTCCAGGCCGCTCGTTTGGCATTGATGGAGTGCGCATCCTCTCGCATCAGCGCTCGGTACTGCTCGATGATTTCAATCGGCCTCATCTCAGCACTTCCGCTCTTCAAGGCGCTTTCCGTCAAAAATGCCTGCATCGACGACGTCAGTTTTGATTCTCGGTGCTCTCGAAGCATGTTGCTGAAGTGGAGCCGTGCCTCGACATAGTGTCCCTGTCGGTAGAGGGCCACTCCCTGTTCGAATTGACTCCACTCAGGACTCTCGATGAGGCGTTCGAACCTCGGCCCCGCATCGGGTAACAGACCCCGCACCAGTTCAGGAGGTTCCGGCAAGGTTGTCGGTAAGTCTTGCCGCGTCGTCGACGGTTCGTCGATTGCTTCGGCGGGTGTGTGGCTCTGAGGGAGCCACCAGCTCAAGAGCAGTGCGACCAGGATAGCGACCCATGATCGTCGTCGTATTGTTGATGCGGCTTGCACAGAGGGGGCAAATCAGCAAGTCTCATGCCCTCAGGCAGAGTCCTTCAAATGACCTTCTCACGTCACAAAACGAAAATGTGGAGTAGGCCACCGATGAATGGTGTCAGAACCTTCAGCAGAGACGCGAAGAAAGCGGTCAAGAATTTGACATATGAACGGCGCGATGCGGGCGGGCTAGTTTTGAATGGAGTATCCGTGACTTTTGGGATCAAAGCCTTTTCGTTTCAACTTTTCGACCAATGTCGTACGATTAACCTGGAGCAGCTGAGCAGCGCGGCTGGTAATGCCGTTGGCCTTGCGCAGGGCTTCGCCGATAAGCCGATTTTCGTAGTGCTCCAGCTCCTTCGTCAGGTTGATCCCATCCTCCGAGAAGCGAATGAAATGCTCGGGCGTTTCATTCGCATTTCCCATCGTCATCTTAATCGGGCTCTCGGGTAAATCACTTACGGAGATCCACCCTTTCTTTTTCAGGACCGCCAGACGTTCGATCATGTTTTCGAGTTCACGGATATTGCCGGGCCATTCTGCTCCCGTCATGCGGGCCAGCGCTTCAGGCTCCATACCCAGAATTTCGGTTCGGCGCAATTGATTGAACTGGGCAATGAAGTGGTTGACCAGCAGAGGAATGTCACTGCGACGCTCTCGCAGGGGGGGGATGTGTATGGGAATCACGTGGAGGCGATAATATAGATCTTGACGGAACCGCCGTTCCTGCACCGCCTGGGCCAGGTCCTGGTTTGTGGCGGCCAGAATACGGACATCAACATTGATGGTGCGCGTCCCTCCCACCCGTTCAAAACATCGCTCTTGCAGGACCCGCAGCAGTTTCACTTGCAGAGGCAAACTCATTTCGCCGACTTCATCCAGGAAAATAGTTCCGCCGTGGGCCAGTTCAAACCGTCCCAGTCTCGTGTGGGCCGCTCCCGTGAACGCTCCTTTTTCGTGCCCGAAGAGCTCGGACTCCAACAAGGTTTCCGGTATTGCCCCACAATTGACCGGGACGAGTGGACGTTCTCGGCGCATGCTGTTGAAGTGCAACATTCTCGCGATCAGTTCCTTGCCCGTGCCGCTTTCGCCCTCGATCAGCACCGTACTGTCGCTGTCGGCCACCTTTTCGACGAAATCCAGCACCATGCGCATCGGCGCGCTGGACCCCACAAGGTGCTCCAGACGATATTGATCTCGCACGGCCTTTCGAAGGAGATGATTCTCCTGTTTCAACTTGTACACATCCAGGGCCTTTCTGACGACCACGTTCACCGTATCCGGTTCAAATGGTTTGGTGATGAAATCGAAGGCGCCCACCTTCATGGCCCTCACGGCATAATCGATCGTTCCATAGCCGGTCATCACGATCGCAATGATCTTGGAGTCGACCTTGGAGATTCGATCGATGGTTTCCAGACCGTCGATGCCCGGCATCTGCAGATCGGTCAATACAACGTGCACCGGCTGGTCCTTGACAGCCTCCACGCCTTCCAATCCACTGGATACCATCGTCACCTGATGCCCCTCATTGGCCAGGGTTTCCGAAAGCACCTGGCGCACCGCTGGATCATCATCGATGACGAGAATGTGTGACTGACTCATACATGCACCCCTCTCTCAGAACCGACGAAGCATGATGGACTGGGTAGGCTGATCGATTGCACAGCCGCAAGCGCAGTGGTAATGGGAGGACTCGACACAAAGGCAGCTTATTGGTAATTGAAACTTTATTCAAGTAAATCCAAGGACGGGACCGCCAGTGAACTTGCGGAACCCTTCGCAGCTTTGAGAAGACCGCGGCTTGACAGGGCAGGGAAAGAATTGTAGGGTTCGAAACTCAGTCTGAGATAGATTGACACTCGACACACTGCCTGTGTCCTCTTGCATGGTCCCGCTGGCGTAGCTCAATCGGCAGAGCAGCGGTTTTGTAAACCGCAGGTTGGAGGTTCGATTCCTCTCGCCAGCTCCA